>QIDW01000086.1 GCA_003230435.1 Acidimicrobiia bacterium
TCCCGGTTGCCTCGGCGACGTATCCCGGGCCGTCCAGCAATAGGCTGAATCCAGCGAAGATCCCGCCATTGATGATCCCATTGGCGCGGGTGATCTGTTCGACGGTCACACCGTGGTCGGCTGCGATGCCCTTGATGCTCTCTCCGCGTCCCACAGTGTGCGAACCCGAATGGATGGCGGGGCTGGGTGGAAGTTCGGTATTCCCCTCTCCCGAAGTTTCTCCCGAGCTCGGGGTGGATGCGCTCCCGGAAATTATGAGGCTCTGCCCGATGCGAATGAGATTGAGGTTGGTGATGCCGTTTCTCTTGGCTAGCGCCGATACCGACGAACCGTATTTGTAGGCAATTCTGCCCAGGGTTTCCCCGCGGGCGACGACGTGGATCACCTCAGGCTCACCCTCTTCACCAGGGATAACCAGGATTTGCCCGGTACGGATCAGGTTCGGGTTCGAGACGTCGTTGGCCTCGACGAGGGCATCCAGGGAAACCCCGTTGTCTCTGGCGATTTTTCCAAGTGTGTCGCCGCGCTTCACCGTGTAGTCAACAGAGAACAGTGTCACCAGCAATGCGAGAACTGCCCCGACGGTGAGGGCGCGAGAAAGACGTGTGAAAGGCATTGAAGGCAGACTCCTTCAGCCCCTGAAACCGCTCCGCGAGGGTGAGCCTAACCAGCTCCTGGTCGTTTACCAGCCATTACCCTGAGTTGGCCGCAGGCGGCTTCGATGTCCCGGCCTCGGGTTTCCCTTATGGTCACGTTGACGCCCAGCGACTCCAGAGCTCTGGCGAACTCGGCGATATGCAGCCTGGACGATGCTCGCTCCTCGCTGAGTGGAGTCGGGTTCAAGGCGATCAGGTTGACATGCGCCCTGAGTCGCCTTGCGATCGCAGCGAGTTTCCTTGCCTGGTCGCTGCTGTCATTGACTCCATCCATCATCGTCCACTCGATGGACAGTCGTCTCCCCTTCTTCTCGAAGTAGTTCCACGCGGCCTCTTCCAGTTTTTCGATGGGATAACGCTTGTTGATCGGGACAAGCGACGACCTCAAATCGTTGTCCGCGGCGTGGAGGCTGATCGCCAGATAGACAGGCCACGGGTCCTCGGCAAGGCGGTTGATGCCCGGCACCATTCCCACGGTTGACACAGTGATCGATCGGGCCGACATTCCCATTACCTCGATCATCCGGCGCAATGCCTCCCGAACGCGGTCATAGTTGGCAAGCGGTTCTCCCATGCCCATGAACACGACGTTGGTGAGATGGTTGGGCACTCCCGGCATCCCCATCTGACGTAGGAATGCCTGGGCGTATGCCACCTGAGCCACAATCTCGCCTGCCTCGAGATGCCGCTCGAAGCCGAACTGGCCAGTCGCGCAGAACGTGCAGGCAAGGGCGCAGCCGGCCTGGCTCGAGATGCAGAGGGTCGCGCGCTTGCGGTAGCCCATGAGGACCGTCTCGATGGCCGCTCCGTCGGTGGCGCGGAACAGCCACTTTTTCGTGGTTCCCCGGTCTGAGCCCTGCTCCATCTCTACCTCGAACGGCCAGAGCGTCTCGGCAAGCTGGGCTCGCAGCCGACCGGGGAGGTTGCTCATGTTCTCGGCGCGGAGTACCGGAGTCCGGTAAAGCCAGTCTGCCAACTGGTCGATGCGGTACGAGGGCTCCTCGCCAACTACCTCCCCCAGATCCTCCGGGGCGTGGAGGTATGGCATCTACTGGTCGGCCACTAGGTGTATTGCTGGGCCTGCTCGATCCAGGAGCGAGCGCGGGCGCCGCTGACACCGGCCGCCTCGGCAACGGAGTCCGGCGAGGCGTCGGCCAGGGACGCGATGTCTTCTATCCCGGCCTCGGTGAGTCGCGTGGCGAAGACCGGCCCTATCCCATCAATCACCTCGATACTCTGACTAGCGCCGGCGCCGGATGTGCGGAAGGTGGGTGGCTGGGGTTCTCTAGAAGTTGCCACCGAAACAAACCGGTCTCGCATCGCCCACAGGACGGCCGCTGCCCCGCCAATCAGCCCGATCACTTTGGCCATCTTCTTCAGCATGGTCCCTAGGGTACCCATCTTGGAGCGGTGCTCTACGCTGGCCCTATGAAGATTGACTTCTACTTCCCGCCATCGCCTCCAGATGGCGCTGCTCAACTAGCCCGTAACGCCCAGGAGATGGGGTATGACGGGTTCTTTTCAGCCGAGACCCAATACGACCCGTTCTTGCCTCTCGCCTTTGCCGCCGACGCCGCACCCGGGCTCGAGTTGGGTACGGCGATTGCGGTCGCTTTTCCCCGCTCGCCCATGGTCACGGCCATGACGTCGTGGGATCTCGCACGACTCTCCAAGGGCAAGTTCCTGCTCGGGCTGGGCACCCAGATCCGGGCCCACATCACACGTCGATTCAGCACAGAGTGGGGGAGTCCAGGATCGAGGATGAGGGACTACATCCTCGCGGTGAGGGCTATCTGGGATTCATGGCAGAACTCGACTCCGCTCAAGTATGAGGGCGAGTTCTACAAGTTCTCCCTCATGACCCCGTTCTTCGATCCAGGCCCTATCCCGCACCCCGACATCCCTGTCTACATCGCCGGGGTTGGCCCTTATCTGAGTTCGCTCGCCGGTGAGATCTGTAATGGGTTCCACGTGCATCCGTTCCACACAACCGCCTACCTCGATGAGGTCGTCTTGCCGAATATGACAAAAGGCGCCGAGGCAGCGGGCCGTTCGATCGACGACGTGGAGCGGACTACGACCCTTTTTGTCATGACGGGTGAGAGCGACTCGGAGGTCGAGCAGGCGATGGCACCGGTGCGTCAGCAGATTTCGTTTTATGCATCGACCCCCTCGTACAAGCCCGTGTTGGAAGCCAGCGGGTGGGATTTCGGCGATGAGCTTCACTCGATGTCGAAGAAGGGTCGGTGGGCGGAGATGGCTGACGTTGTACCCGACGAGGCAGTGCTCGCTGTCGGGGTCGCTGCTCGAATCGACAATCTCTCCCAAGCGATCAAGGACCACTATGGCGACCGAGTGCAGCGCGTCGGGTTCTATACGATTGGATCGATGGCCGGCCTCGACCCGGATGCCCTCCAACAGGTCATCGTAGACCTGCAGTCTTAGAAGAGAAGAGAGGTCGTTGTGTCGACCCTCGGGTCGGGCGCGGAGCGACGGATGTCCCCCTCCAATTCGATCAAAGAGAGCGGTCCCCATCCGGGTTGCGTCGAGCCGAGCTCCTCGATGACATGGCCACGCGATCGAAGGTCGGTGAGGGTGGAGTCCGACATTCCGGGCTCAACCTTGAGTCTGGGTTTCGAGTATGGCCCAGAATCGGAGACTGTCCACCGCGGGGCCGACTGCGCCGCCTCGAGTTCGGCACCACCGAGGATCGCATTAGCTCCGACTTGAGCGACCAACTGCGGTTGAATTGAGCCACCACGCGTGCCGAGTACCCATTTCGGGTTGGTGCCTTCGGTCCAAAGGGTTGGCGACAGCGTGTGCAATGGCCGTTTCCCCGGAGTCGTTTGGGTGCCCGGGGGTGAGACTGAATCCTCCACCGCGGTCTTGCAGCAGGAACCCGGATCGGGCAGCGCCAAAGGGTGACCCTGCGCCGCGGTAGTTCGATTGGATGAGGGATACAGCCATCCCACTTGAATCTGCGATGCAGAGGTACGCAGTGCCTGACGTCGTTCCCATGTTCTGGGGCCACACACCGGAACGACTGATGGAGACACTCGCGGCCGCTCGTTCGAGGCGATCCCTGTCCAGAAGCAGGTCTGCGGGAAGGGCCAGATGGTAAGGGTCGGCTACAAGGTCGTTTCGTTCCCAGGCCAGGGAGCGGTAGGCCTCGATCAGCAGGTGGTTGCGAAGTGGGTTCTCGGGGTCTTCGGGCGGCGCCAGCATTTCGAACACGGAGAGTGTGGCGGGGCCCAGATAACCCTGAGAGTTGGGTGGGATCGTCCAAGCTTCGAGTCCGGCGACATCGATCCCGATCGGATCGATCCACTCTGCTTGGCTCGATTCCATGTCTTCGAGAGTTATCAGGCCGCCGACGGCCTCGACGATGTCTTCTCCGGCCCGGCCGCGGAAGAAGGAGTCCCGTCCTTGGCTAGCAACCGACTCGAGGGTCGCTGCCAGGTCGAGTCTTGTGATGACATCTCCCCGTGCGACGGGCCGCTCGCCCGGGTAGAAATCCGAAACGGCCCGGTTGTTCCGATACACGCCTGCCATCCTGCCGAACGCTGAGGCAAGCTCGGCCGAGACTTCGAATCCCGACCGGGCCAACTCGATCGCAGGGGCCAGGACGTCGCCAAGTGAAAGTGCGCCGAACTCGTCGGAAATAGCCACGAAGCCATCGATGCAGCCCGGGATGGTGACGGTCAGGGGATGATCTCGGGGCACCTCGGTCTCGTCTGCGTCGAGCAAGATCGCAGCGCGCGCGTTTGATCCCGATCTGCCCGACGCATTCAGGGCTCTGGGCTTTTCCCAACCTGGTTGATGAATGAGGGCGAACAGATCGCCGCCGATGCCGGAGGTTTCCGGCGCCACCACTCCCTGTGCAGCCATAGCGGCGATTGCCGCGTCTGTTGAGTTGCCGCCGTTGCTGAGCGCGCGTCTGCCGGCCTCGGCTGACAGGTGATGTGGAGTGGATACGGCGTTGGAGGTCAAGAAACCTTGAGGTCTGGGAGCAAACGATTCAAAGCGTCGAGAACGGCGCGGACCACTGCTTTGGTCTCGTCGTCGGCATATGCCGATCCGATGAGCATGCGCTCGCTGGCCTCTGTAACCAGGACGACCTGAGCGACAGCGATCTTTCGGTTGCCAAGGTTCGCCACGTCCATCGAACTGATTGCCACAGCCGCCGAGTCGTGTATCGCTTGACGGATGGCCTCGAGCGTCGCTTCTGCGATCTGGCGCGGTGCTGCAGTTCCCAGGAGGAGGTTGTCTTGCCATCGCAAAGTGACTGTGACTTCCGCCTTCGCGCCTTCGAGAGCTTCTGAGACGTCGACGAGAGCGGGTCGAATTCCGCCATCTAAGTCGGCGTCGGCCAACTGGACGACCGACACCACGCGACGGTCGATATCGATTCCGAACAACGCCTGACCAAGTGATTGCACATCCCTGACCAGTTGCTTGGGGGCCTTGTTACGACGCGCCAGAACGTGAATCTCATCGACACGGCCATTCTCCGCAACCACCCGGGCCGCTTCCACACCATCGATGCGACCTATCTTTTCCTGGAGTGCGACATAGTCCATTACAGGCCAGCGTACCGAGGGTTCGGCCCTTTTTCGGGGCTTAGGACCCGGATTCTCTCTTGTGACCAGAGCGAGAGGGGTATAGATTGCATCTCGCTGGAAGAAATTTGGGCTGTGGGGCAACCGGTCACCTGACCGTTTGCCCGTTTCGCCTGGCGGGCGAAGTCAGGGGCCTTTTGACATGTGAAGGTTCCCGGTTCATGCCGGGGAATGGGGTGAGCTCGGCGTCGGACATTTGCCATTTGGTAATTAACGCCCATCTACCTAGCGGAGCGGAATGTCGCCATCGGCACGCAAGGCCGGTGAAATAAGACATCGAAGGTGAGCGTGTGTAGAGCTATGAAGGTCCGTATGATCAGAATCCTCGCCGCCGCTGCCAGCCTTGCCGCATTAGTTGCGGCCGGCTCGGCGTCAGCAAGGATCGGCTGATATGTCAGCAAGGATCGGCTGATAAAAGACGTCGACTCACCACACACTTCGGGCAACATGTCACCCGGTGTCCAATGAGGTTGCTCAAGAACAGTCCGGTAGGTAGGCGTTACCAGCGTCTTCACCCTTCGGTGCAGCGAAAGTTAAAGATCGCTGTGCCCTTCTTCACGTTGGGCCTAGTGGCGCTTGTAGCCGCGTACTTCCTATCAGATCCGCCTGAGTGGGGCCTCTGGTTCGTGTTCGCCCTACTGTTCGTCCTGCTCGAGTTCTTTACGGTCGAGGTCAACGACCGCCTCTTCCATAGCTCATCGATCATGGTGGTGATGACCGCCGGAGTCATCTTTGCCCTTCTGGCAGATTCGGATGCTCTTTTTGCAATGGCATTGATGGCTGGGGTCGCTCTTTTCACACCTCTCGATTTCAAGGAGAGGCGATGGTTTCAGCCGATGGCCAACTTCGGGCAGCTGGCCCTGTCTGGTGCTGCCGCCGGGCTTGTGCTTGACCTCAATCTTCCCGACGTGGAAGTGGTCACCACCCAGGTGCTGCTCCGGGTAGCGGTGGCATCGACCCTGGCCTCTCTGGCATATGTCACCATCAACAACACGATGGTGCGCAGGGCGGTGAAGACCGTCTACGGAAACGACAACCTCCAGCCCTGGTCCCAGATGAACGTCCTTGTTGGTGGCCAGGTTGTCATGGGGCTTCTTGGTGGTCTCATTGGTGCTGCATACGAGATTGCCGGCCGCCCGTCGGCCGTGCTGGTCTTGATAGTCGGCGTCTATGCCATCGGGCACATGTCGCTGTTCGCCTTCTCCCAGCTTCGAGAATCCCATCTCAGTGCGATCAGCGGATTCGTCAAGACCCTCGAAGCCAAGGACATGTACACCAGAGGTCACACCGAGCGGGTCGCCTACTTCTCCCAGATGATCGGTGAGGACCTCGGGTTCACCGGAACACAATTGGAGACGGTCAAGTGGGCGGCTCTCATCCACGACTTGGGCAAACTGGCGGTGCCTACCGATCTGATCCGAAAGAAGGGGCGGCTCAGTGACGAAGAGTATGCCCAGATGAAGTCCCACGCCCATCTGGTCGAGGAGATTCTTGCCGAGGTTGACTTCCTGCAACCGATGGTGGAGATCGCCTCCGGTCATCACAGCCACTACGACGGCAATGGATATGGGGGGAGCGGTCACACTGAGGGTGAGACGCCGAGTCTCGAAGCGTGCATCGTGGCCGTGGCTGATGCTTTCGATGCCATGACGTCGGCGCGCTCTTATCGCATGGCCCTTTCCCAGCAGTATGCGTTGGGCGAATTGAGGAAACACTCGGGTGCCCAGTTCCATCCCGACGTGGTGGATGCTTTTGAGAAGGCCCTTGCCAAGACAGGTCGGACCTGGGGCGCACCGCATGTAAACGATGAGGAGATGGCCAGACGTCTCGCCGAGGAGCCGGAGTTGACTCTTCGTGGCTAACTGGAGCCCTCGAACCATTGTGGCTGCTTCGTGGCTGTTCCCCGCCGTGGCCGGTGGCGTCGGGTTATACAGCGTAAGCAGGGCGACAACCGATCCGTTCTCTTTGCTCGTTGCTGCAACGGCCCTGGTATTGGGTTCCCTCGTTGGTGTCGCCACATCGAACTCTGGAAACCGGTTCACGACCGGTCTTGCCGTGGCCGCCGCGATCCCATTTGTCTTCTCCGGCGACACCGGTGTCGACTTGGGCGGGACGTTGGGGGCTTACGGGGTCGGCCTTGCCACGGTTTGGGTTGTTCGCTACTCCCGCGGCGAGAAACACCGCGACGTATTGCCGATGATGGTCCGTCGTTTCGGCGGGTACGTGGCCTATGCGGTGGTGTATTCAGGTATGCGTGTTGGCGTGTTCGCTGATCTCTCCGGCGGGTGGGAAGACCTTGTTCCCTTCGTCGGGGCCGTTCTGGCGTGGCTCACCGCTGAAGTGCTGCTCAGAGCGGTGCTTGTCCTCGGGCCCCGCGAGCTCTCGAGGGCCTACCTGGCCCGTGCCATCGTTTACGACATCAACGTCTTTGTCGGCCTCGCTCTCACCGGAGCACTGTTTGGCGAGCTGTATCCGGCAATCGGCTGGTGGGCCCTCCCGATAGCCCTTCTTCCCTACTCGTTCGCTCACTCGGCTTTCAGGCGTTTTCAGGAGACGAAAGTCACCTACAAGCAGACGATTCGTGCACTGGCACGCATCCCGGAGGTGTCCGGGCTCGCCATCGACGGGCATGCCGACCGCACGACTCAACTCGCAACATCGATTGGCATGGAAATGGGCCTCGGACCTTCTCAAGTTGAGGACCTTGAGTACGCCAGCCTGATGCACGATATTGGCCGCGTCAGCCTCAACGAGCCCAATGTCGTGAAGATGGGTTACACCGACGATGACATCGCACGCTGGAGCTCGGAGATAATCGCCGAGTCTCCCTATCTGAAAGGTGTTGCGGAGGACGTGCAGCAGCAATACGAACCGTATCGCAAGCCAGGTGAGCAGGAGGACCCAGGAGTCTCCATCGTCTCGCGCATCATCAAGGTCTCCGCTGCATATGACTGGAAAGTCCACAAGGACCGCAGATCGCCACTCGAGGCGCTCGAGGACCTGCATGCGGGCGCCGCATACGAATTCGATCCCGATGTCGTCGCATCGCTGCGTCGGCTGCTCGAGGCCCGAGGTGTCCTGACGCCAGTACGGTCCTAACCGTACTTACGTTGGAGAGCACTAGCGCCGACTGGCCGAGCCTGGCTGAGCGCTCGCCCCGTGTTTGAACCATCGTCGGGGTCTGCGGAGCTCCTGCTCGAGGAACACGCCCAACCCGAGTGCGAGGAAGATGTCACCGAGACTTATTACTTCGCCGATACCCGCCAAACGGAGCGGAATTACGTCGGCGAAGAAGGTCAGTCTCGAAGCCTCATCGAGAAGAACGTATTTGAACGAGCCGGAGATGTCAGGCTCCGCGACGGTGAAACCGCTTGCCACCTCTGCCGCACCGGCCAGCACGGGCATGCCTCCGTTGAGGGCGATCACCGTGAAGTTCATGAGCACCCCTAGTCCGACGATCCACATGCCCGGCTTCGACCGATTGAGCAGCACCAGGATCATCAGGAGCGCAAAGGAAGCCAGAACCATGATCACCCCGACTGCTTCCGACCATGTTTCGTCGGCCAGCCACCGTGTCCCGAACTGAAGGCCCAGTGCTACCAGGAGGAGCCACCACGCCTTCAGTTCGATGTCTCCGAGGTTGATGAGTCGGCCGCCGCGGAGGATCGCAATCGCAAGAGCGAGGAAGAGGACGATGGCCAGCCATAACATGGGCATCGACGGTATCAGAGGGACCCGAGTTTCCTAAGAGGGCGAAGAATGACGGTGCGATACGAGGTTGCGGCAGGCAGGGCAACGATCACAATCGACGACCCCGGACGGCGCAATCCCATGTCAGTGGAGACGATGTCGGGTCTTCTCGGAGCGACCAGACAGGCCGTTGACGACCCGGAGGCAAGAGTGATTGTCTACACCGGCGCAGGAGACCGAGCGTTCTCGGCTGGTGGGGATTTGTCAGGTGCGTTTGCCGATGATCCGATTGGCCTCCACAAGGCTCGTGGAGACCTTGGTGAGTTGTTTCGGCTGATGATCAGGGGTGGCAAGCCAACGGTGGCTCGGGTAAACGGTCACGCCCTTGCCGGCGGATTTGGTCTGGCTGTGGCATGCGACATCACGGTCTGTGTCGACGACGCGATGCTGGGGACCACCGAGGTTCGCGTCGGATTGTGGCCGATGGTGATATCGGCATTGCTGGCCCGGGTTATGCCCAGGAAAGCCGCCCTAGAGCTGATGCTGACGGGGCGAACGATCGACCCGGTTGAGGCCCAGCGCCTGGGGGCAGTGAGTCGGGTTGTCCAGCGAGATGAACTCGACAGCACGGTCGATGATGTGGTGACAGGTCTGCTGTCATTGAGCCCGGCGGTTCTGATGCTCGGAAAGGACTCATTCTGGGGCATGGCCGACGCTGATCTTGACACGGCTCTGGACCGGTTGCAGGGCGGTTTCACCGAGATCGCTTTGACCGACGACGCTGTGGAGGGGATGGGTGCATTCCTGGACAAGCGAGACCCGGACTGGTCGGGGACTTGAAGCAATGTCTGGTGTAGCTGCAGATCGCACTTAGCCTGACCGCTATGCGGCGGATTATCCAAATTTTCGGCTGGACTCTCATCTGGAGCGGAGTTTTCGTATTCGGCTACCTGGGGTGGCAACTGGTTGGCACCGACGTCGTCAACGCCGGCATTCAGGAGCAAGCCCAAGAGGAACTCAAGCAGGTCCTCGAAGACACTGAAGAAGAGTTGCCTGATGTCGAGGAAATCGATCCATTCACGTATCTCGGCGGCGACACCGAGGTTCTCGGAAGTGACACCGAGGTTCTGCCAGAACCAGTCAAGTTCTCTCCCGAGGAGATTCCGGACATCGGCGAAGGTTTTGCATTCCTTCGCATCGACAAGATCGGCCTCGACGCGGTCATCTTCGAGGGTGTCGATCCTCAGACTCTGAAGAGTGGGCCCGGTCACACGCCAGGCTCGCCGCTTCCTGGCCAGCCAGGCAACGCCGTTTTGGCTGGTCACCGAACCACGTACGGCCGACCCTTCTGGGACTTTGATCTTCTCGAGATCGGCGATCGGATTGAGGTCGAGTCGGCTATCGGCGTGTCTGTGTATGAGGTTCGCGAGATAGCAGTCGTGCAACCCACCGACGTCTGGGTGACCGATGACAGACCCGGTGCATGGTTGACGATGACTACTTGCGAGCCGAAGTTCTCGGCGCGTCAACGTCTTGTGATCTGGGCCGAGATGGTCTCCGGACCGAACCTGGAATACGCCGCACTCCAAATGGAGAAATTCGTCGATCAGACCTAGGAGGTTGTGATGTCTTCCAGGATCTCCTGGTTCACAATGCCGTTGAAGACCTCTTCGATTACACCGTTCGTTCCGATGATGTACGTGACAGGCAGTCCGAGTCTCGGATAGGCCGCATCGAATTCAGCGTTTGACAGGCCGAGGTCGAAGGCAGGGGAGAACTCGTCGGCGAAGGCCCGAGCTGCTTTCTCGGTGTCTTCCACCGACACGCCGATGACCTTGACGTCAGGATTGGCCTTGGCAAACGCCGAGATCTCGGGAATCTCGGTGCGACAGGGTATGCACCACGACGCCCACAGGTTGAGGACGACCCGACGGTTGTCATCGTTCAAGGGATCCGAGAGAGTGAAGGTCCCGCCCTCGATGAGCGACACGGTGAAATCGGGAGCCGGACGGCCGATCTCAGCGACGGCGACATCGCCGGTGCGAAACACCCAGCTGACTAGGAGGCCAATCACGACTACGCCGACGAAAACACCGGTCAGTCTCAGGTCTGGCCGGGGCAGCGGACCTAGTGGTCCGTCGCCCAAATAGCTACGCGGTCTCACCGGCCCTCGACGCCCCTGGCGGCGTCCTCCGCCTCGACGCATCTCGCCGATGCGCTGGCCAGATGACGCCGATGACTCGGCGACACCGCGGCATCAATTGAGCGACACACCACTAGGTTCTCCTCAGGCAGACGCCATCCTCCGTAGCACATAGTTGAGGATGCCTCCGTTGCGGAGGTAGTCAACTTCGATCGGTGTGTCGACCCGGGCAACCGCTTCGAACTCGATTGCTGTTCCATCCGAACTGGTCGCTGTGACTTTCAGCATTTGGCGAGGCTCGAGGTTGTCATCGACGGCGATGTCGAAGGTTTCGATTCCGCTGATCCCAAGAGAATCAGCGCTCTCCCCTTCGCGGAAAACGAGAGGCAAGACACCCATCATCACCAGGTTGGAGCGGTGGATGCGTTCGAAAGAGGTGGCGAGGACTGCCTTGGTGCCGAGCAGGAAGGTTCCCTTGGCGGCCCAGTCTCGTGAGGAGCCCATCCCGTAGTCGACTCCTCCCAGCACCACGAGCGGGACGCCTTCCTCCTGGTAGTGGAGGGCCGCCTCGTAGATCGACTTGACCTCACCATCGAGGAAGTCCGTGGTCCAGCCGCCTTCGGTGCCCGGGGCCAGTTGGTTGCGAACCCTGACGTTGGCAAACGTCCCGCGGGTCATAACCCGGTCGTTGCCTCGTCTGGATCCGTAGGAGTTGAACATCGGAGGTTGGACTCCTTCGGACACCAGGTATTTCCCGGCGGGCGTGTCGACCCCAATCGATCCGGCAGGGCTGATGTGGTCGGTCGTCACAGAGTCGCCGAGTTTCGCCAGCACGCGGGCTCCGTTGATCGCTGTGATCGGCGTTATGTGGGCCGACAGGTCGGCGAAGAAGGGTGGCTCCTGGATGTAGGTGGAAGCCTCGTTCCACTCGTAGAGGTCGGAGTCCGTTGTGGAGATGGTCCGCCACTCTTCAGACCCGGTGAACACGTCTGAGTACCTTTCCACGAACTGACCTTGGTTGACACTCGAGCCAACGAGGCTGGAGATCTCTTCCTGGGTTGGCCAGATGTCTGCCAGGTACACGTCGTTGCCTTCACGGTCCTGGCCAAGCGGTTCGTTGATCGGATCCCAGTTGACCGTCCCCGCGATGGCGTAAGCAACGACTAGTGGGGGCGAAGCCAGATAGTTGGCCTTGACATCGGGTGAGATCCGACCTTCGAAGTTTCGGTTGCCAGAGAGGACCGAAACGCCTACCAGGTCGTTGGCGTTGATCGCTTCCGAGATCGGTTCCGGTAGGGGACCCGAGTTGCCTATGCACGTCGTGCAGCCATATCCGACAACTCCGAACCCCAGGGCTTCGAGATCGTCCTGGAGACCGGACTCCGTCAGGTAGTCCGTAACAACCTTGGAGCCTGGCGCCAGCGAGCTCTTGACCCACGGTTTGCGCTGCAGACCAAGCTCGCGAGCCTTCTTCGCAACCAACCCGGCGCCGATCATCACATCGGGGTTTGACGTGTTGGTGCACGAGGTGATTGCGGCGATCACGACGTCGCCATCGCCTAGGTCGAATGTCTGGCCGTCGTAACCGACCTTGATGTGCCCTCCGCCGGCTCCGCCGTCCTTTCCGAAAGTACCTGCCAAATCGGCGTGCCACTGCTCTTTCATAGACGAGAGCGCAATTCGGTCCTGGGGTCGTTTCGGGCCTGCGAGCGATGGCTCGACCGTGGCCATGTCGAGTTCGAGGCTGGAGCTGTAGGTGATCTCGCGGGAGTCCTCGCGCCACATCCCCTGGGTCTTGTAGTAGGCCTCGATGGTGTCGATCAGCTTGTCGTCGCGCCCGGTCAACCTGAGATAGTTGAGCGTCTGATCGTCAACCGGGAAGAATCCCACGGTCGCCCCGTACTCGGGTGCCATGTTGGCGATGGTTGCCCTGTTGGCGAGTGGCATGTCAGCCAACCCGGGACCGTAGAACTCGACGAACTTGCCGACGACGCCGAACTCGCGGAGCATCTCGGTGACCCGGAGCACGAGGTCGGTGGCGGTTGACCCTTCGGCCAGTCAGTCGAAACCCGACTACTTCGGGAAGGAGCATGTAGATAGGTTGGCCGACCATGGCAGCCTCAGCCTCGATGCCTCCGACTCCCCAGCCGACTACCCCGAGACCGTTGATCATCGTCGTGTGAGAATCGGTGCCGACCAGACTGTCCGGATAGAGGCGCTCACCGTCGTCCCAGACGACCTTGGCCAGGTACTGTACTCCAGGTTCACCTGGTGGACAATGCCGGTTGCCGGAGGGACGACACGAAAGTTCGCGAAGGATGATTGGCCCCATTTGAGGAACGCGTAACGCTCCTGGTTTCGCTCGAACTCCTTCTGGCTGTTGATGAGCAAAGCGTCGGGACGGGCAAAAGCATCTACTTGAACGGAATGATCGATCACGAGATCCGCCGGGATGAGCGGATTCACCTGCTGGGCCGATCCTTCATCGCCGGTCATCCGCACTATGGCATCCCGCATTGCTGCCAGGTCCACTACGGCAGGTACACCGGTGAAGTCCTGGAGGAGGATGCGGCTCGGGATGAACGGGATCTCTTGCTCCTGGACATTGCTCGCGTCGTAAGCCGCGATTCGTCGGACGTCGTCCTCAGTGACAGTCTGGGTGTCCAGGTTTCGTAGTGCCGACTCGAGGAGAACCTTGATGGAGTACGGGAGGTTGTCGACGCCGTGAAGAGCATCGAGCCGAGCGATCTCGCGGCTTCCCAACGCAGTGTCGAGCGTGGCGCGTGATCCGAATGGGTCCGTGGACATGTCAGCCTCTCGGATAAGAAAACTATTGGCTGTTATTGAGCCTAACGATCAGGTCCTTGCCCGCCATTCCGGGCTCCGGTCGAAATATTGCCCAGTTTTACGCCAGCAGTAAAAGCGCCCGCGGGCGGGGTCAACCGATACTGATAGGGACTCGGGTGACACAATCATCGCCCAGGGTCTTGTGTGGGATCACGACAGGGTCGCAGTCGAAGGAGAGGGCCCCGAATAAGCCGCCGACGATTCCTCGATCAAGTGAGCAGATCACCTCGGGGTGACTGGTGGCGGTCTCACCGAACGGACAGTGCGATGTCAACAGACGCTGACCCGATACGTCAGGATCGACTGAGAATCCGAGGCCGGTCATGACGCTGGCGACCGCCTGAATCGCGGCGTCGTATCCGGGATCATCCGGAACACCGATCTCGCCGGCCAGCTGCTCGCCATAGGCCTTTCCGACTCTCTCGGCCACCTCTGACACGTTCTCCGGGTCTAGCTCTTCAAGGACCTGGAACAACATCTCGACCAGCATCTCGAAACTTCTAGGTGCGAAATGGACCGTCACTTCCTTGTTGGTCACCTCGTAGCACTTGGCGGGTCTCCCCGCTCCGGGGCGCCCCCGTGGCTGCCGGTGACTCACCTTGAGATACCCATCAGTGGCAAGCCTGTCGAGATGGTGTCGCGCAACGTTGGGATGCAGCTCGAACAGCTCGGCAATCTTGGAGGTAGTCAATGGTTCCGGCGCCTCGCGGACGGCTATGTAGATGGCACGACGAGTGGGATCGCCCAACGCCTGGGTCAGGTCCGATATCCGGCTGTCGAGTGTTTTCGTGTCCATATGGGCTACCACCCAGCTAAAACTATAGTTTGGACGTACTTCTATCCGCTGTGGCATTGGGGGAAACGCATCGTGTCCGACAATCAGATCTTTGACGCAGTTGCGTCTATCGAGTCGCCTCTCCTGATCGGACGGACCCTTGGTGAACTGGGACTGGTGAAGGCGGTTGAGAAGAAACTCGGCGGCAAAGTCAAGGTCGAGCTGCTACTTCCGAATCCGAGTCCGACGGCAGCGCTAAACGAACGACTCCAGGAGGCTCTTGCACCGTACACGCGGGGAGCCGACGTGAATATCGAGACCATGGACGAGGATTCTGCTGCGGAGTGGATTTCGGCCCTAAAGGACACAGCCGGACCAGCGATGGGAGAACCCGGGTCCTCCACCAGGACGATCGCCGTTTCTTCGGGCAAAGGTGGCGTCGGCAAGTCTTCTGTTTCTACCAACTTGGCCGTTGCCTTGGGTCGCGCCGGCAGGAAAGTCGGGATCGTCGACGGTGACATATGGGGTTTCTCGATTCCGACGATGCTCGGGATCAGCCAACCTCCGCTGATGATCGGAGACTCGATCATCCCGCCGGTCACCCACGGTGTGAAAGTCATGTCGATGGACTTCTTCGTTGGCGACGACAAGGCAGTTATCTGGCGTGGCCCAATGCTTCATAAGGCCATCGAGCAGTTCCTCAAGGATGTCTTCTGGGACAACCTCGACTTTCTCATCGTTGACATGCCACCGGGTACAGGCGACATCGCCATTTCAATGTCGCAGTTCCTTCCCCGAGCTCAAGTGCTGCTGGTGACGACGCCCCAACCCACCGCCCAGAGGGTGGCGCGACGCGCTGCCCTCATGGCTAAAGAGGTTGACCAGGAGGTGATTGGGGTTGTTGAGAACATGTCGTGGTTCACCGGCGACGACGGCAAGCGTTACGAGTTGTTCGGTTCTGGTGGTGGGGCTGCGCTCGCAGAAGAGCTCGGTGTGGATTTGATGGGTCAGATTCCACTTTTACCTGCAATGGGCAGGGGTGCCGATGAGGGATACCCGGTTGTCATGGCAGCACCGGGATCCGACGCATCGATCGCCTTCGACACGTTGGCAGCGGCTGTCATCGACAAGCTTCCCCGTGTCAGGACGAACCCGGCGCTGGTGATCAAATAGAAGTCGTCACGCTCTCACATGCCAACCTTGTCCAGAGTCCGGTAGAGAACGGACGCCGGTGTGAGAAACCAGGGACGTTTTCCCCCATAGTAAAACTTCCCGTTGTGTGGGATCTGGCTGAAGATGCTGGGTGGATCCTCTCCGAGAAGCATGCCTGCCAGTTCGTAGCCGAGTTGAACGGAGAGCCCGACTCCGTGGCCGCCGTATCCCATCGCATACCAGGCGCCATCGATACGACCGATGTGAGGTATCAGGTCAAATGGGATCCCGAGCTGCCCACCCCAAACGTGAGTGATCTCAACGTCTTCCAGATCAGGCCAATAGGTAATCAGGCTCTCACGCAGATCGGCCGCCGATTCACCGAGATCGAGATTCGTAGCCAAATTTCGCCGGCCGCCGATGAGGAGACGGTCGTCCGGTGTTCGCCTCATGTAATTGAGGAGGCGTTTTCGGGTGTAGGTCATCGCTCCGCCTGGAAAGACTGACTCTGCCCTTCGAAGGCCGAGCGGCTCGGTGGCGATGATGTACGACCCGACCGGGACCATCAGTCGCGCCAGTTCTTTACTTGGCTCTCGGGTGGTATAGCCGTTGGTCGCGAGGATCACTTCGCCGGATCTGATGGATCCCTTGTTTGTCGAGACGCGAAGACCGCCGTCGTTTTTCTCCATTCCGGTTGCTTCACAGTGCTCCACCATCACGGCCCCCGCTCGTTTCACTTCAGTCGCCAGGCCAAACGAAAGCCTCGCTGGATGGACTCCGATTCCCTCCGGTTCGTATATCCCCACGTTGAAGTAGTCGCCACCCACAACCTCATGGATGGTTCGCGCGTCGAGCACTTCCCATTCGACGGCGAACCGTTTCCGGTACCAGGCGACGTCGCGGTCAAAGGCCCTGAGCTGTCTGCCTCCTCTCCCCAGAGCCGCAAGGCCTCCCTCATGTATCAAGGCATCTATCCCGGGGCGCTGGTCGAGGTCTTTGATGAGATCGACTGAGCGCACTGACGAGGCCCACATCTCGGCTGCCACTTTCGGTCCGTAAAAAGCATGAACCGTGTCGACACCCGCCTTGATGTCGGGCGAGACCATGCCGCCGTTCACAGACGATGCACCACCCGCGATCTCTCCGGCGTCGATCAGCGTGACACCGTGGCCGGCTTCGGCTAAACGAAGACCGGCCGACATGCCGGTTAGACCGGTGCCGACAATCAGATAGTCGGTCTCATCGGGAAGCTCGGATGTCAGCCCATCAGGTCGTGGATAGTCATCGACCCAGAAGGGGAATTGCTTCACAGACTGCGGAGTCCGGCTCCGAACAGCGAAGCCATTTCATCGACCTGGTCAGAGGTCATTGTCAGCGGTGGGGATACCTGAAGACCGCCTCCACCAACGGCACGTGTGAGAATTCCGGCAGAGCGGCAGACCCCGGCCGCTCGAAAAGCCAGCGTTTCGTCATCTCCGACATCCAGTTGGATCGCCGCGAGCGCCCCGACTCCGCGACGGATGCTGGCCACAACTTCCAGTTCTTCCAGAGGGAGCAGAGCGTTGTAAATCTCGTCTTCGAGTTCCTTTGCCCGCTGAATGAGGCCTTCGCGTTGGATGATGTCCATGACCGTTAGACCTGCGACGCATGCAGTGGTGTGAGCCGAGTATGTGTAACCGTGTCGGAAGACCAGCCCCGGAGTATTGAAGAAAGGCTCCGCGATATGCGACGCTGCCACCACCCCACCAAGGGGGGCGTACCCACAAGTGACACCTTTGGCGAAGGTGATCAGGTCGGGCTCGAGGTTGTAGAGGTTGGCTGCGAACCAATCGCCAACGCGTCCGAACCCGGTGATGACTTCATCCGAGATGTAGAGCCCCCCGGCGGCCCGAATTGCCTCTCGGACGCTGCTCAGATACTCGGGATTGACCGGACGAATCCCCCCGGCCCCGAGAACGGCTTCTACGAAGATTCCGGCGACGCGGCCAGCCCCGGCGTGATCGATTGCCTTTTCGACGGCTTCGGAATCGTCGTAAGGCACATGCACCACGTCTGAAACCAGTTCGCCGCCATAACCGAGTCGGTTGGGCTCCATTCCGCCGAGGGCTGTTCCGTACGTATGCGTGCCGTGGTATGCCCACTCCCGCGCGATGAACACTGTTCGCTCGGGCTGGCCGATTGCACTGAAATAGCGACGTGCCAGTTTGGCTGCGGTGTCGATCGCATCCGATCCGCCCGAGCCGAAGAAAACCTTGGAGCCCGGGTCGGGTGACACGGCGGCGATCTGGGAGGCTAACTCTTCGGAAGGCCGTGTGCTCGAGTCGACGAACGTATGGAACGCGGGCAGCTTGCGCATCTGCGCCTCCATTGCATCGACGATTTCGTCGCGGCCGTAACCCACGTTCATGTACCAAAGCGATGCCGCGGCATCGAGGTAACGCTTGCCTGCCTCGTCGTAGACGTAGATACCTTCGCCACGATCGATGATGAAAGGGTTGTGCTGAACCTTGCTCATCTCGGCGAATGGGTGCCAGAAGGAAGTCATGTGACGAGGCTAGTTGTACGGATGTCTCATACTTGTCTCAGACATGGTCATACCACCATGAGATCGTGATTGTCTCATTCCGAAGGGCGAGTACGAGACCCTACGCACGGAAACTAGACGCTTGACACCACAGCCACATCTAGCCTCTCGCTGATGTCAAGACAGCTCGTACTTCTCGCCGTAGTGGCCTTGGTTGTCGCCTCCTGTGGTGGCAGTGAAGGCGGTGCTGCCGTCACGAGCCTTGTCGAACTGCCTGTTGATAGGGAAGATGTCACGCTGTGTGAGTCGGGTGAGATCGACGGTGATCTCAGTTTCTACAACTGGGCCGAATACATAGATCCCGAGCTAATCGATGCGTTTGAAAAAAAGTATGGAGTCAACGTTGTCGAAGACTTCTACGTCTCCAATGAGGCGCTACTCGCCAAACTGCAGTCTGGGGCCATCTACGACCTGATTGTGCCGTCGGACTACATGGTGGCGATCATGATCGAAGACAACCTCCTCGCTGCGGTCCAGACGGATGCCGTTCCCAACCTCAGCAACCTTGCCTCTTTCTTTTTGGAGCCGGCGTACGACCCCGCAGGCACCTATTCCGTCGCTTATCAGTGGGGAACGGTTGGACTGGTCGTGGATGTGGGTGTGGTTGGAGAGGGCTTTGAAGCCAGTTGGGCACTCATCTTTGACCCGACATTGATTGCTGAGTACCCCTCGGGTGTGTCACTGCTCGACGATCCGCGTCAAACTATCGGTGCGGCCCTGAAGTATCTGGGTTACTCGCTGAACAGCACCAGGGAGGACGAACTACAGGACGCTGCTGATGTGATCGCAAACACCATGGAGCACGTGGTGTCATTCGACGACGGTTTCAGTGACGGAACCCTGGCTGCAGACGACGTCTCCGCCGCACACGGCTCCTCAAAGAATCTGGTCCGTTCATCCGACGACACTGACGACTCGGACATATTCACCTACGTGATTCCTGAAGAAGGTACGGCGGTATGGATCGACAATATGGCGGTCCCGATAAACGCGGAGCATCCGTGCACGGCCTACACCTTTATCGACTTTCTGCTTGACGCGGAGAACGGTGCGGCACTGACCAATTTCAACTTCTATGCCAGCCCAAACGAGGCAGCAGAGGCGTTCATTGATCCGGAGATTCTCGAAGACAAGACCATCTATCCGTCCGAGGAACTGTCGGAGCGTCTCGAGACCATCTCCGACACCGGTGACTTCGAGATCAACTACACCGACTACTTCGCGATAGCCAAGAGTTGATCAACATTGGGGAAGTAGGCCCTCTTTTGAGGGCTAGGACTCTGCGGGCGCAGGTGCGGGTGGGCCTCCGGTTTCGCGGCGGTTCTTGAAGCGGCGGTAGACGAAGAACCCGACCGTGGCCGGGATACCCAAAACGAGCAGCAGCACCGGCAGCGGGAACAGCGCGAAGTTGATTGCCCAGTCGGCAATCCCCTGAAGCGCGGTGACCAGGCTTCTCAGAGCGTCCTTGGCGGCCTCGGCGGGTGCCCATGCGCTTGCGACTATCGGGATCGCGATCGGTGTCTGACTCACCTGAACGTCGAGCGTGGCCATCGCGGTGAGGTCCGACAGGTAGTTGATCTGTCCCTGAATCTGCTCGATTTGGCCGCGGACCGAAGAAAGCTCGTTGAAAA
Source organism: Acidimicrobiia bacterium (assembly GCA_003230435.1). Classification (GTDB taxonomy): domain Bacteria; phylum Actinomycetota; class Acidimicrobiia; order Spongiisociales; family ZC4RG35; genus SZUA-217. The sequence goes on from QIDW01000086.1 coordinate 20,098, forward strand.
CAGTCAACAGCTTCTCAGGATCGACGTCGGGCTGTTGGCGCACCTCTTCGAGTAGAGCCCGAAGCTCGACTTCCAGGGCCTCGAGGTTCCTCAGTCGGGCCTCGAGATCCACGAACTGCTCGGTTACGTCCTGGGCGCCCTGAGACTCGGCGACAACCTCATCGACAGAGCCCTTGATGGTTGTCATGACCGACGTCAACTGATCGGCAGGAATCCGAAGAGTCATAGAGACGTCGGGCTGAGCATCTTCGCCCTCAAACGGGAACACGTTGGCGTTGGCCACGAAGCCCCCAACCGACTCGGTGAGTCTGACGATCTCGTCGAACGCGGCCCGCGTGTCGGAGGCGTGCAGTTGGAGGCTGGCCTGGCGGATCACCTTCCGATCGGCTACCACATCGAGCCGTACCTCCAAGTTGGCAGGTGTCTCTCTCGCGAACGAATCCCCGTCGCTGCCGGCCTCGTCCTCATAGAAGACGGTTTCGCCGCCTCCGTCGATGCTCCCACTGAATTTCTCGGATGCTCCGTCGTCGGAGCCTGCGGCGCACGCCGCAAGCACAAGACCCAAGGCGAGTAACACAGCTAGTCGTTTCATGATGATCTCCTCTCATCCGTCCTTCCGGACTTGTGAGTTGGACGAGTGCCACCCTGCGACCGGTTCCCGGTAGCGTGTAGGGAATGTTTGGCGGCTCTCTCAGAGTCCTAGAGATATTTGGTGATTCGACCGATCTGGGTCGAGCTCATGGAGAGGCCTGTGCGGAGATGATTCGCAAGTACCTGGACGACCGGATCGAGCTCACCGCACAAGAGGAGTGGAGCGGAGGAAGCCCCGATCGTGACCTCATCATCGAGATCGCCGAGGGAACTCTGGAGCATCACGAGCGTTTTGCCGAGGAGATCTACGTCGAGATGGTTGCCATGGCCGATGCCGCCGGGATCACGCCCGCCGAGGCCGTGGTTGTAGGAGGATTCACCGATCTGATCGACGTAGTGCGCTCGGTGGTCGGCACGGCGCCCGTGGAGCACAACTGCACGGCCGTCCTCAACCCAGAGGCAGGCTTCTTCGCTCAGACCTGGGACATGCACGCCTCAGCCGGGGAGTTCGTGATCATGCTCAAACTCGATCCGATTGCGGGGCCATGCGCCGTGGTCCAGACCACCGCCGGGTGTCTTGGCCAGATGGGCATGAACGAGGCGGGGATCTCGATTGGGATCAACAACCTGACTTCGCTCGGGAAGCCGGGCGTCACATGGCCGTTCGTAGTTCGAAAGGTATTGGAGCAGCCCGATCTCGATTCGGCTGTTGAAGTCGTTACCGGGGCCGAGCTCGCCGGGGGCCACAACTTTCTCCTCATGGGACCCGACGGCATGGGCGTGAACATCGAGGCCATGCCCGGTGGGCATAAGGTGACGCGGACCAGTGAGACGGCGTTTGTGCACACCAACCACTGTCTTGATGACTGGACGGCCACCGAAGAGGGCGAGAGACTGCCCGAGCACGTCGAGAGCAGCAACCTGCGCCTGGATATGGCCGCCGAGTTGGCCAATGACCCCGAGGCCTTCTTCGAAGA
>QIDW01000218.1 GCA_003230435.1 Acidimicrobiia bacterium
CGAAGTCGGGAACAGCGATTGCCACAGAAAAGCCGCTGAGGGGCTCAGCAGCGGAGATTTTCTCCCCCACCCCCGTCATGATGAGCGACCCGCCGGTGAGGAATAGCGCGACATCTGCCCCCACCACCGGCGCGGCCTCAATCGCGAGAGATTCGGAGAGACCCCCCAGGTCGACAGCCGCCCGGAGAGCGGCAGCTGCGTCTGAGCTGCCGCCACCCAGACCAGCGGCTATTGGAAGACGTTTTTCCAGCGACAACGACAACGGGGGCACAGATCCGCGAGCCCGCGCCGCTTCCAGGGCCTTTAAAACCAGATTCTCGTCGACGTCGATCTCGCGGCCCACAATCTCGAGGGTGTCCTCCCCTTCGCCTTCTTCGATGGTGAGGTGGTCGGACCACGCGACTGTCTGAACGAGAGACTCCAGAGGGTGAAAACCGTCGGAGCGCAGAGAGCTGACCAACAAGGACAGGTTGAGTTTCGCCGGCGCTTCGTATGTGGTCACTCCACCACCTCAGCAAGACGCAAGTAGTCGACCGGCGCAAGGTTCTCTGCCCTGTCCGTCGGATCCAGACCGGCCTCAGTCAGGACCGTCTCGGGATCATTGAACACAGAGCCCAACGATCTACGCAGCATCTTCCTCCTCTGCCCAAAACCAGCACGCGCGATCACCACGGCCCGATCGGAATGTGGTGGTGTTGGACTCCTGATCAGCAACACGACGGCCGACTCCACACGAGGAGGCGGATAGAAGACCTGGGGCGGGACCCGAAAGACGATCGACGCTTCAGTGTAGATGCCGGCCACAACAGACGGCAGCCCATAGTCGGGAGAGCCCGAGGCGGCGACAAACCGTTCAGCGACCTCCCGCTGAACCATCACCACGAACCGTTTTATCGCCTCAACCCTTCTGACTGCATCGATGACAAGCGGAGTCCCCACGTTGTAGGGCAGGTTGGCGACCATCGCCCAGCGCCCAGAATCGAACGTCTTTGCAAAATCCACCTTCGTGACATCACTGAATCGCAGCTCGACATCGAGACCTTCCGTCACCTCTTCGAGAACAGGTTGGAGACCCTGATCAATCTCATACGCCACGACGTGGGCGCCTGTGGTGCCAAGAGCTCGAGTAAGAGTCCCCGTGCCTGCACCAACCTCGACGACGTTGTCGCCCGGTCCGACGTCGGCAATCGAAACGATCTTCCTGGTGATGTTGGCATCAGCGAGGAAGTGCTGACCGAGACGATGTATGGGCGCCAGTCCATGAGCCTCGAGAAGACGTAAGATCTCGGTTCGGTTCTGCGCAGTCACGGCTTGAAGATCCGGGTCGCGTTGGTGGAAGTGACCGCGGCAACGTCCTCCACCGAAGTCCCCCACACGTCGGCCAGAGCCTGCCCGACCAGGGCCACCCAGGCCGGTTCGTTTTGCTCGCCCCGATGAGGAGGCGGCGCCAGGTACGGCGTGTCGGTTTCAACTACGGCACGATCCGGAGGCACAAGAGCAGCACCAAACCTGATCGTCTCCCCCGTCGCGAATGCAAGAGGCCCCGAGAATGAGAAAGTGACGCCGAGTTCGAGGAAGCGCTTGGTCCATCTCGTTCCGCCTGTCCAACTATGCAGCACCGTTTGGCTTCCGACTCCCGTCTCATCGATGACGTCGTGGACGCGGGCGAACGCGTCCCGACAGTGAACGATGATCGGCTTGCCCTGACTCAAGGCCATCTCGATGTGACCTCTGAAAGATACCTCTTGCAGGTCTCGGGGAGAGAGGTCGCGGTAGAAATCCATACCCGTCTCGCCGATGGCAGCCACCCCCGGAGCCATCTCCTCGATTGCCTCCCGCTGTTCAGGCCAGGATGCTGCTTCGTGAGGATGGAGCCCGGCCGTTGGCAACACTCGTCCTGGAAACTCCCGTGCCAGTGCGAGCGACGCACGGGAGCTCTTCGCGTCAACACCCGGAGCAACCAACCAGTCCACCTCAGGTGCGCGATCGAGCAGCACGGACGGCTTCCGCCCGTCCAGCTGCAGGTGGCAATGTGTGTCGACCCAAGTCATCTTTCGAGGGACGCTAATCCCAGCCGACACGAGCCTCCCTTCGACGGGTAGGCTCGCCGGCCGAACATGGATTCAGGTATCACCAGAAAGATCGATGACCTCGGGCGGATCGTCATACCGGCCGAGACACGCCGAATGTTCAACATCTCTGAGGGTGATCACCTGACTATCTCGGTTGAAGGCGGAAATATCCTGCTCCGCAAAGTGACCGACACCTGCACGTTCTGTGGGAGCGACTCCAACGTCGGCCAGTTCAAGGGGAAGGGTGTCTGCTCATCCTGTCGGTCTCAGCTGCCGTCCTGATCTATCAACGCCTGGTAGATAACACGTCGGGAAACACCTGAGTCTTGCGCCACACTTCGTGCCGCTTCAGAGGGAGAAGCCCCGGTGGCGATCAGAGACCGCGCCTCGGCAATCGCTGCCTCGGCACTCATCGGTGTCAGCGAACCCCCTTCGAGGACAAGGGTGAGCTCACCCTTTACCTCCCCCGTCCAACGCTCGACCGCTTCACCAAGGGTCCCAACCCAGATTCTCCCGGGTCACAGCAACCCTGCGATCAACGCCGACGGCATCAAGTAGATCCCGAAGATCGTCGGCAAGTCGATGCGGGCTCGCGAATATGACAACTGGCCGATCCTCGAAGCCAAGTTGGCTCAAACGCCGACTCCGTTCCTTGCCTTTCTTGGGAAGGAAACCCTCGAACGAGAAACGATCCCCGCCAAACCCCGACAGTGTGATCGCCGTCGTCACGGCGGACGGTCCGGGGATGACCGTCAGCGACAAACCTTCGTCTTGAACGATACGCACTGCCTCTGCACCTGGATCCGAGACGGTGGGCAAGCCGGCATCGGACACCAGAACCACCTTCTTGCCTGCTCGTACATCGTCAACCAATTTCCGACTGCGAGCCTTTTCGTTCCCGGCGAACAATGACCGAGTCGTCGTCTTCGCACCGATGTGCTGCAGAAGCTTCGAGGTGCGTCGGGTGTCCTCGGCATAGATCACATCAGCCGTCAACAGAGTCTCGCGGAGACGCTCTGAGATGTCTCCCAGGTTCCCGATCGGTGTGGCGCAGACGTAGAGACGACCCTCAGACACCTCGAAACTCCAAAGTCACACCTGGCCCAGGTGCGTCCGCTTCCAGGGGAAGTTCGAGAACGTAACGGCACCCAGGAAATCTCGTGATCCGACCGGGCATGACCACATGAGAGGCCGACACCTGGAGATCTGACGTGAGCCCGATCGCTCGGAAAGGTGTCCGGACTCCAAACCCGTGCACCGAACTGGTTTTAATCAACACCGCAGCTCCTGCGGGCAACCCCTTGAGGCCACGCCACCTTTGCCAAAAGGTGCGAGCGTTGCTGACCGGCCCGTATCTCGATGTACCAGCCTGGAGGAAAACCTGATTCATATGACGAACTTAGGGGACAGTCGGTGGGGAAAGAAGAGCCCTGCGTCAGCTCAGACCAACTGCGGAGCGAATCAACTCGCCCACCGAGGTCTCATCCGCGGCGATGAAATAGAGAACACCGTCCTCCTCATCGACCCAGACGAAGTCTTCGTCGGGGACCGCCGCCAGGGCATACTCGAGAAGTGTTGAACGAAGTTCTTCGAGATCACGCGCCGTGTCGCCCTTGTAAACGAGAAGAAACGCCGCGTTCTCCCCATCGAACCATTGGTAGTAGCTGTCGCCACCCCACCCATCGGCCGCCTTTGCTCCTTTTGACTCACCAAGCACCTGGTCGATCATGATCCTGAATCCCCCTTCGCCCCACACCGATGTCCGTTCGAGGTCGTAGCCGTTGATCGTGATCGTTGGCAGTTCAACAACGAGGGGTAGGTCGCGCTGATAATCCGCCGGAGTGATCACCTGCTCGGAAGACCCGGGCAAACCCGGAAACGTGGAATACGCGTCGTTGATTGCGTTCCAATCGCCGGTAGTGAAGAGATCCTGAACGAACAGGAGACCCGTGTCGTACGGGAAGAGGAGCGAGTCGGCGATGAACTGAGGAACGGCATCAAGACTGGAGTTGTCGACTTCCAGCGCCTCCGCCACGAAACGACCCAACTCCTGTTGGGAAAGACTCTGGACCCACATCACCTCGGCCAGCGTCGCATCCCCTTCGATGAGGGCCTGATAGGCGGTGGCCTCGTCGAGTCGCTCCTCGTCGACCATCGCACGGAAGTCAGCATCGAAGCCGAAGTGCTGGTCTACCAGGGCATGGACCAACTCGTGCAGGATCGTCCCCTGCTGGAGAAGTGTCAGCCCATCCTGACGGGCCGGTACCACGATTTCGCCGGTCTCACCGTCGTAGAACCCGGCCACCTGCGCTCCGTATAGGTCCTGCAGGAGCATTTCTAAGTCGGCCTCCTGGTCCAGAAGGCCAAGCAGTTTGTAGAGAGCATCGTCCGCCGGGAAGTCCTCCGCCTCTTCTTCGATCGACTTGCGAACACGTGCTTCGAGTTCCGCATCTGTGACAACCGTGATGTTTGGAGGCGTAAGAAATGGGAGTCCTCTGACCTCCTGCACTGTGACGATCAGATCCTCGAGTTGTTTCTGCACCTCCACTGACAGTTCTTCCAGACCGGAGAGGTCTGGCGGGGTGACCGGTGGCATCGCCTGAGTTGTCGTAGTTGATGCCGCCGGCGTGGTTGTGTCTGTGACAGACGCCGACGATCCGGGAGGCGACGATCCGGGAGCCGTCGACCCGCCAGCCGCAGAAACAGTGCTCGGCGGCTCGGCTGCGCCAGTCGTGCAGGCACCAACCACGAGGATCAGGGTTATGAGGAAAGCGAGACGGCGGAACATGGTCGCTCAGATTATCGACCACCCACTATTAGACCTGACCCATCATACGAGACATCGGCATAGGCTTCCGAGACCTCGTATCCAGTGTTTCCCATCCAGGTACCGATCTATTCGATGAGCATCAAGAGAAACCCGGTCCTACGTTCGATCACCGGAGCTGCGCTTATGGCCCTCCTTTTCGCAGCCTGCGTTACACCTCGAGCGAGCGACGCCCTGAGGGCATTGAACGACCCCGATGAAGTCGTAGGTTTCCTCGACTTCACCAACGGCACGGATAAGACCTTCGGGATCTTCGTTTGCAGTTCCGCTGCCGAGGTCACCTTGGATTCCGTCGAGGCGATCAACTTGGATGGCGCGATCGAGCTGCTGGGAGGCCTCGTCTACGAAGCCAACGACGGCTACGTGGGTGCAGTCGACGGATTCCCGCCAACGGGCCTGGGCGAGGACTCCATGACGGGGGTTGAGGGGGCGGTCGTCTCGACGATCTGTGACGACCCCGATCCCGCCCTCCGCACCCAACTGCTCGTAGGTGCCAACAGGGTCGGTCCGGCTGGAGGGACAATCCAGGGGATCAGGATCATTCACGAAGATGGGTTTCTCGAGATCCCCGACTACACGATCATCTTGTGTGGTGACGACCTCGAGTACTGCGAGGAATACGCTCCGCAAACGTAGCCCCGATTCCGTCGAGATGCGAAGGTCAGCCATCTCCCGACTCTGAGACCTCGATGGCGAGCTCACCCTTATCCCACCTGGCTCGGTATTCGACCCTCAGGGTCTCGCTTTCGAATTCGACTTCGACGTCAGGGGGCCCCGACATCTCGACGTCGACCCGAAAACCGGCAACGGGTGATGCCGCCTGAAGAACGACCTCATCAGGTCGGTATTTGATAACAACAGTGCCTCCATTGGTTGACGTTGTCTTCACCGTCCATCCCGCGACGGTGGAGGTCGTCGTCGAGGCGGGTGCAGACGTGGTGGTTGAGCTCGATCCGGTCGTGATCGTGGTTGCTCCGGGAACTGTCGTACTCGCTGGCGTGGAGCTGGTCGTCGTGGTCGCCCGGGTTGTCAGCGTCTCAAGTGTCGTCGTAACAGACTCGCCGCCGCCTTTGAGTTGGGGGGCGGCCACGTTGAGAGGCGATGAAGGACGTTCGCTCACGCGGTCACCGGCGGCGCCAACGATTTGCCATGTAAGGGCGGTGGTCAGAGCCACCAACACAAACCACCCGCCAACCAAGGCCATTCTTCTCACGGCATGAGTCTCTCAGGCCCGGTGTTCTTTGTTCGTCAACGACTCGTCAAGGTTCTCTCAAGGCTCTGGGTTGTCCCCCGAGCGACATATATCCTTCGGCCATGGCCCGAGTCGTCCTGATCGAAGATGATGTGGAAATTCGACGGCTTGTGGCAGCTGCGCTTTCCGAGCAAGGCCATGATGTTGAAAGTGCCGCGATGGCCATGGACGGTCTTCAACTAGCGGTGAAGGGCTCGCCTGATCTGGTGTTGTTGGACCTCGGCCTACCTGATCTGGACGGGACCGAGTTGCTCCGCATGATTCGTTCTGTCAGCGAGGTCCCGATAATCGTCATCACCGCCAGGGGAGCGGATGACGTTGTGGTCAAGACTCTCGATGCCGGCGCTGACGACTACCTGACCAAGCCCTTCTCGTTGAAACAACTCGAGGCACGGGTCAGAGCCGTTCTGCGTCGGGGGTCGGCCGCCGTCGCAGATGGTCCGATTCGCGTGGGCGAACTGATGTTGGACGCCGCTTCCCGCGAAGTGACGCTGGCCGGTGACCGGCTCGACCTGAGCCCAAAAGAGTTCGATTTGCTCCACGCACTCGCTGCCAGATCTGGTGATGTCATCAGCAAGCGGGAGCTGATGGCCGAGGTATGGCGGGAGCCGTACGGTGGGTCGGAGCGGACTGTCGATGTCCACCTGTCCTGGCTCAGGTCGAAGCTCGGAGAAAGTGCGCAAGAGCCTCGTTATCTTCACACGATCCATGGCGTGGGCGTCAAGCTCGTCGATCCCTCGGTGTGAGACGACGACTGGTAGTTCTCAGCCTGGCGACAACGGTGTTGATCGTTATCTCTCTCATCGTCCCGCTGGGCCTCCTGGTCCGACGTCAAGCAGAAGATCGGGCGCGAGTGGCGACAGAACGACAGGCGCAGTCCGCGGCAGCTCTTGTCGCTCTGGCCGTGACATTCGAGACATCTCCTCAGTCTGTTGAAAGCGCGGCGGAGACGTTGAATCCCGGAGTGATCGTTGTCTTGGCTGACGGAACCGTCTTCGGCGAGTCGCGCCTCGGCCAGGGGTCTCTCGTCGAAGTGGCGCTCGCGGAACAGGCAACAATCACCGCTGTTGTCGAGAACGGATGGGAAGTAGCTATTCCTATCATCGGGGCCGAAGGCATCGCCGTTGTTGACGCGTTTGCGACCGATGCAGAACTCACGGATGGCGTGACCGAGGCATGGGTGCTGCTGGCGTTTCTTGGCCTTCTACTCGTAGGACTGGCGATCTGGGTGGCCGACAGTCTTGGCCAGCGTTTCGTGCGACCCATCCGGGATCTGGCGAGCGCGGCGCACCTCATGAGCGAGGGAGACCTCGACACGCGTGTCGAAGTTGACTCCACGCGAAGTGTCCCCGCAGAGATAATGGAAGTAAGCGTTGCGTTCAATACGCTCGCTGTAAGGCTCGACCAGTTGTTGATGGAGGAGCGTGAGGCGGCGGCCGACCTCTCTCATCGTCTGCGAACACCGCTGACGTCGTTGCGACTCCAGGCCGAGAAGATCGATGACGCCGCCGACCGGAAAGACACACTGCTCCAGGTCGATCGTCTCGAGGCAGCAATCGATCGGTTGATCGAGATATCGAGAAGCCGGAAGGCTGAAGCGCCAGAACCTTGCAAACTGGATGTTGTCGTCGCGGATCGGGCCTCCTTTTGGAGGGTGCTCGCAGATGAGCAGGAGCGCGAGTTTGACCTTCGGCTTGGTGCCGGGGTCAGCGAACTAGGCGTTTCAGCCGAGGATCTCGGTATGGTCATCGACACTCTTGTCGGCAACGTCTTCGCCCACACTCCCCCAGGAACCCGCTTCTCCATAACGACCGGAGAGTCTGAGAACCGTCCCTGGATAACAGTGTCAGATCATGGCCCTGGTTTTGCCGACCGGTCCATGATCGATCGCGGGGTCAGCGGTCGAGGCTCTACCGGCCTCGGGCTCGACATCGTTCGGCGCACCGCCGAAATCACCGGAGGGCATTTGGAAATGAACGACCGCCCCGATGGTGGGGCGGTCGTTCGTGTCTGGTTTGGTTAGGGGTACTCAGCTCGATTCGAGCTCAACCTCAATCTTGATCTTGCCGTCCTCGATCTCGGCCTCGAATTCGACTTGGTCCGAGCCTTTCCGGAATTTCACCTCTACATGATCGGCCTCATCAGACTCGATCTCAATATCCCAATCTGGCGCTGAGACATCCACTTCCAATCGCCCGTCAACGATCCCTACGGTGACTCTGCCCACCTCGGGGATGTCGTAAACGACACGTTGGTCCTCGAAGACCTGGTATTTCTCATCGTCGTCCTCGTCGTGGATCGATGTTGATGTGGTGTCGGCACCCTCGTCATCGTCCTCGTCGTGGATCGATGTTGATGTGGTGTCGGCACCCTCGTCCTCGTCGTGGATCGATGAGGACGTTCTGGTGTCCTCATCATCATCGTCGTGGATCGATGAGGGCGTTTTGCTGTCACCGTCATCGACCGTTGCTAGGACGGCGGGTTCCTCATCAGGGATCGTGGGTGCCGTCGCCTCTGTCGACGACGGTTCCTCACCAGCCCCGTCGGTCCCCGCCCATGCCACTCCAACGAGCAACAACGCAGCCGCAACCGCCGTGAACACACCGAGCATCTTTCTTGCCATATTTGACCTCCTTAGTCGAAACCAGGATCACTCACCCGATGTCATCAGCGCTTCAGCAGAACCTCAAGAAGCAATCAAGATCAGCGGGCCACGAAATTCGCTGACCTCCCAAAGCCGGGTGTCGCAAACAAAGAAGATGGCGTAGCCCAAGGTTTCCGGTTGAACCCGCTCCGATGATCGGTCGTATTGAAAGGTGACATCCGATCTAAAGCCATCGTTGAGGAGGGCTCAACCATGAAGAGACCACTGATACTTCTAGCCATTTTTGCCCTGGTTCTGGCCGCCTGCACAGCGGCCACCGATCCGGTGGATGAAACGACGGACGAAGCGACGACCACAACCGTCGCAGCAGAGCCAACCACAACCGAGGGAGATATGGCCCCGGCGATCTCTCCAGCCGAGTTGGTGTTCGAGGCGCAAGAGTCAGACGGCACGAGCATCGTCATTGCATCGGTCACACTCCCCGCGCCTGGTTTCGTCGCGGTGCACA
>QIDW01000430.1 GCA_003230435.1 Acidimicrobiia bacterium
GTGGGGATATTGCGACAGCCAAGTTCGTGCTGGACAAGAGCTGAGGTATCGGGAGTCATCATCTCCGGCGTGTCGGTGGCCAGAATGATCTCGTCGATGTCGTCTGGAACCAGGCCGGAATCCTTCAGAGCCCCCTCGGCCGCAGCCACAGCCATGGTCATCGTCGACTCGTCATCGGCAGCCACTCGCCGGCGTTTGATGCCGGTCCGCTGGGTGATCCACTCATCCGTTGTGTCGATGAGCTGAGCCCAGTCATCGTTGGTGACGATTCGCTCGGGTGTGTAACCACCGAATCCCATGATGTGCGCCATACCAACTGTGACCTTAGGGCCCCGACGCCGGTTACAGGCCCCCCAATTTCGCGTACCTGATGCATGGCGCGCCGCATTTGATCTTTTGGCCGCATAGAAAGGTCTTCGCGAGGATTAAGAGTCGGGTGAAGCCGCATCGAGCATCTTCTGTTGCTCCTTCATGATCTCGACTCCATAGAGAAGAATCTGCGATGCGTAGTAGACGAATACGAGGCCGAAGAAGACCGACCCCGCAGCCCCGACCGCCGAACTGAAGGCGTAAACGGCCATATACAACCCGTAGGCCCACGCGCCGACAGAAAGCATGATCATGGCCACAATCGAAGGCAGCCAGACAGATCGCCAAGCCACCTGGTCCTCTGGCGTGTACTTGTAGAGAATGGCGAGAAACAGAACACCGAGGGCTAGAGGAATCAGTGATCCGGTCGTCTTGATGAGGATGTCGGCGAGCGGACTCCCAAACACACGATCGAGCATTCCCATGATGGCCTCGGCGATCAAGGTAAGGGTGAGCAAAGCACCGGCACCAAAGACTGCAAGTACTCCGAAGAGCCTTCTCTGAATGGTCCCTCTCGCCCCACCCACCCGGGGGGCGCCCCAAATGATGTCGACTATGTCCTTCCAGGCGACAAACAGAAGAGTGGCGGTGAAGAGCAGGGCGCCGAGAGCAATCAACGACACGATTGCCCCCTGCCCGCCGAGCTGGAGTTGCTCCAAAGCACCGATGATGGCACCGGCTATGTCCTCTCCCAGAAGATCGGAGATGAGCGCTTCCACTTCGGAGCTCACTTGATCCTGGCCAAAGAAGATCGACGCAAGGGCAATGGCCAGAAACAGGACAGGGATCAAGGCAAAAAGGCTGTAGTAGGCGACCGCCGCCCCGAGTCGAATCACTCGATCATCGATCCATGACTCAGCGGACGCCACGAGCAACTTCACCGTCCTCACCACCGGTCCATTGCCCACAAGAGTTCTCACACGTATCCGTTCTTCTCCAACCACCGCATCGAGAAGAACCCGGCGCCCGATGGGATATAGAAGGTTGCCATCCTGTAGATGACGGCGGCGGCAAACGCCGTGGTCTCCTCCACGCCAAACAGGACCAGGAAAGCGGTGAGTGCGGCCTCCGATACGCCTACCCCGCCGGGTATGGGAACGATTCCGCCAAGTAGCCCGGTTGCCACTGTGGCTGTGAGAACAGACCAGATACCGAGTGATACATCGAGACTCGCCAGGATGAGCCACATGCTCAGGGCCAATACAAAACGGGAGCCGAAGTTGCTCGCCAGTAGCCCCAGGGCTCGTTTTGGATCCTGCAAGACATCACGAAACGCAACCGAGGCCTCGCCAAGAATCGGCAAGACCCAATCTCGTAGCCGCTGCACCCTCCGGATCAGATAGATAACCAGTAGAACCAATCCGATCAAGACCAGAAGAATCGGACCCCACTCTGTTTCTCCCGTGTCGAGACCCAGGGTGAGACCGCCGGAGGCGAAAGCGAGGAGGAGGATCGAGACTTCCACACCCAGACCCGACATGGTGTCTATAGACCCCTGTACAAAAGCCGAAGTGAACGAGACTCCGTATTTCCTCAAGAATGCGGCGGTCATCGCGATTCGGCCTGCCGAACTCGGGACCGCGAGGGAGATGAACTTGATGGCCGACTGCAGGATCACCACCGGGCGAAGGGGGATCGGGTAGCCGACCGCCGCCAGCATGGCGGTCGCCTCGGGGAAATAGACCACTTGGCCCACAACAAAGGCCGCCACGATAAATGGCCACTCCGCACCCTGTAGCTCATCCCACACGGCGACAAAGTCGATGTCCGACAGCAGCGAGAGCAAGAAGTAAACGGCGAACAGCGACACGCCCACCATCAACAGGTTCTTCCCCCGAACCCGTCGTATCTGGACCTGCTCTCCGGCCTCCGTGGCGGTGACCCTGGCTACTTCGTCATGCACTTCGAGCACAAAGGCCTTGGGCTTGGAAAGGGCTCGACGCTCCTGAGCGCTGACGCCGGGCATCTGGATGTAAGGTAGAACGTCGGATAACACCTCTTCCCCCAAACCCTGGCGAGCACTCGCGACGGCTCTCTCGACTCCGAACAATCGGGCCATGGAGACAAGGAGCTCAACGATGTCGAGGGATAGGGCAGCCCCGGGAGCGGCGACAACCCCTGCTCCAAAGTCGCCAATCTGATGACCGTCCGCAGTCACAGTTATGGCAGCGGAACTCAGACCCCCGTGGGAGATCCGGCCGCCATGAAGATCGGACACCGAGCCCCAGATGGAGACAAGCAGGTCGTCCGCTATCTCGTCGGAGTCCATCTCGGAAAGACGACGTCCTGACCTGTCGACAGCGAGGATCGCCATGTCGTCACCACCCAATCCCGCCGCCAGCACTCGAGGAACCGACGCTCCGGTGCGCTCGGCCATCATGGTGACGAGTGCCTCGTGTTCCACGCTTTGCATACGGGTGAGGGCCAGGGAAGGTGCGGTGTCTCTGTACCAAAGGTATCGCCAGGTACGGGCGAAGAACTGTGAGTCGGTGGCGTCACGGCCGTACGCCTTGACCTCTATGCGGCCGTGGACATCGCTGACCCCGACAAGACGTCGCACGCCCCAGGACTGATCATCGTCGAGGGAGAGGTCCGCAACTTCCACCCCCAGCCCGCGTAACGCCAACACGATCGAATTGGTGTCGGGAAAACCACGGGGCGATCCGAATATCAACAAAACGATCCCTGAGGACGCCGCTCCAAGTCCGAGAGCACCGATCGCACTGCTGGGAAGGCCCAGCCCAAGGCCCACGCCTGCCACAGCAACAAGCACTATCACACCCCACCCGAACCGACGCATCGGTCTGGTGAGGTGGGGAGCGACAACGAGCAGCACCCCGGTAACAACAGCCACCCTGAAAAGCGGAAACTGGGAAATGGGCTCTGCGAGGCCGAGTTCGGGAAGAAACCTTGGCCAACTTCCGCTGATGAGTCGCACCAGGGAGGTCGCCAGCACCGCGATGGTAAAGGCGGCGAGGACCATGTCCCGGGCTGCATCCAACCTTTGTCTCCACTGGGCCAGCACGGCTAAGAAAAGGCCGGCGACGTACAAAAGGCCAAAGGCGTACACCACTGAGATCGTCCCGCCGAGCCAATCCGGGATCCTTCCGACGATTCCCGACACGGTGGCTTCGACATCATCGACTCTTTGATAAGCCCGCCATGACCACAGAAACAGGAGGACACCCAGGGCCACACCAGTCGCGTCGGCCGCTCGACGCACCCGAGGCTGGGAGGCTGCGGGTATCAGGTATCGGCTGCGAGTCACGGTCACTCCTCTCCTGGGAGGTGTTCGTTGATCCAGACGGTTGCATCCTCATGGGCGCGGACCACCGTCGACCCGACCCATTCATCGGACGTATAGATGTTCTCAGGCCCAAGCAAGTCAGCCACGCCTGTCGCGACAAGTTGGTCGTGGACACGCTTGTCGGCGTACACGAGCACCAATCTGCTATCCACCTCGAAAAGAGAACTGGCGTATCGGCTGAGAACTTCCATGAAGGTCGAACCCAGATCGGTCTTGCCCCGCAGGCGGACGATAACCACGGAGTTTGTCGAAGCGTCCGTCACGTTCGGAAGCTCCTCTTCAAACAGGGGGGCAGACGCGAAGAAGAGACTTCCGTATGGCTGGAGGACAATGACCTCGTTGGGGCCAACCTCGGTCGGCGCTTCCACCTCGCGAAGACGTCCGTCCTCTTTGACGATCCACCGCCGAACGGTGATTCGATTCGATTGCTTGATCACGAAGAGGATCAACGAGATCCCTATACCGGCCAGAACAGCGTTCTGAAGGGGGATGATCATTGTGAGAACAAACGTGACAGCCATGACAACCGCCTGCGTGTTGCCGGTTCGCCACACGGCTTTGATGTCTCCCGGCTTGACTGTTCGATAACCGACGACCATCAAAAGGCCGGCCAATGCGGGCATCGCGATGAAACCAACCACATCGCCGAGCGCCAGAATGGACACAGCCATCACCACACCCGCGATCAGCATCGCTGCTTTGGACCGAGCGCCCGCAGCCTTCACCAGCGAGCTTGCCGACATCGACCCCCCCACAGGCATGCCCTGGAACAAACCCGCGGCGACGTTGGCGGCGCCCTGCCCTACAAAGTCCTGGCTGGCATCGGGAAATTCGCCGTCAGGATTGGGGAAGTTCGCCGATATGCCAGCTCCCTGCACCAGACCCACAAATGCCAGAGCGGCGGCCGGAATCAGCAAAGTTGGAATCAGCCGCAGGTCGGGCCACACCGGAAAAGGCAAGGATCCCGGGATCTCGGTTATGTCCCGCAGTTGTTGGACGTCCCAACCAACAATCGGCACAACGATCGACGTAACGATGATCGCCACCACCATCCCGAGCGGACCGAGACGTGTCTTCTCGAGGACAATTATCAGGACGATGGTCGCAGCGCCGATCAACATCGAGGGCCAATACGCTTGGCCGAGATTGAAGAGAAGGTTGAGGGCCCTCACCACACGATTGGCACCCTCTGCCTCATAACCACTGAAGTTGTCCAACTGCCCGAGAACGATGTTGACGCCTACAGCGTTGATGAATCCGACCATCACCGAGTTCGACACCCAGCGGAGCAGAGAGCCGAGTTTGAAGAACCCGGCAACTCCCATGACGACACCGGTGAGCACCGCGAGTGTGAAGAGGGCCCGTTCCGGGTTCTCTCCGGAATGGACAACAGACACATCGGCCACAACTATTGCCATGGCCCCGGTGGCCTGTACCGCCATGAATGTCGCGCTGGTGAACAGCCCTCCAGTGACTGTCCCGACCATGTAGCCGTACAACCCGAAGACCGGGTTCACTCCGGCAAGAAGTCCACCGGCCAGCCCGTCGGGCACGCTCTCGACACCGAGCACCAGGCCTGCAACCGCATCCTCACGCAAGGTCTCCCGATTGAAGAGCGAGCGAATCCAAGGTTTGAGTCGGTTCATGAGAGGCAACGGGACTTTAGGACGACGGACCACTAGGAGCCATACAGGCCCAGCGGTAGTTGTTAGTCGTCGCCCTGTTTCAAGAATGCGTGGATCTTGGCCAGTTGCTCATCAGAGAGAATCTCTTCCGCGTATCCGGGCATTCCGCGGGGACCCTCTCGAACATCTTCGATGAATCCGCCCAGTGACCCAACCTCCCCTACCAACTCGGGTCCCACCACTCCTCCCTGGCCCGCGATCCCGTGGCACCCTCCGCAGCCCAACCCAAAGTACAGCGTTTGGCCATCGCTCAACAGGTCTCCCGATTCGGCTAACGACGGGTCTGCGAGTCCCGGCCCGAGATAATCGAACTCCTCGTCAATACGGGCGATCGGGGTTCGGTCATAACCTGCGGGCTGGTCGAGATTGGCGTGGGTCAGCGGATTGCGCACGAACACGACCACCATCCCAATCGCAGTGATGAGCGTGACGATCGCCAGCACCACAGAGATCCAGGCCGAGCCCTCTTCCGGACCGACGACGGAGATCCAGGCCGAGTCCTCTTCCGAGCCAACGTCGGCGAGGACGGGAGACTCGGACTCCCCCTCGTCGGTGCTCCGGCCCACGATGACGAGTTGAGCGGCCGAGAAGACGATTAGCCCCCACACCACCATGATGACGGCGATGACGACCCAGCCATTGAGCCACCAGATCGACAGGCCTGCTTCGGACCGTTCCTGCTGCTCACCTCCGGGCTGCACCGCGATCGTGAACACGGCCGGGGCCACGTCGGTGTCTTCGGGGCCGAGGTATTCGACCCGCATCTCGCCGTTGTCCGAGGCGCGTTGCTCGTAGGACAGGACGGCCAATCCGTCCGCTCCTGTTGTTTCGCTATCGAGCTCGATTGCGCCGCTCTTGCCGGCGAAAGTAGACCTGTAGGTCAGTGAGACGACCGCGCCGACAACCGGCTCCCCCACAGAGGTCAGGACCGCCTTGACCTCCACCCGGCCGCCCACCGTGGCCGACTCCGGTACTGACACGGTGATCAATATGTCGCCGGCGAAAGCGGCGACAGGGATCATCATCACGAGCCACGACCGAAACGTCGAGCGCGACACTGCGAATCCTGCCGATCACGGTTCTTCTTCCCCAAACTCGTCGATAGCCGCGGAGCCGGCTGCAACGACTACTCCGTTCTTCACGAGGTCCTCGCCTGCCTCGAGAGCGAGTTGGTGTTCGCGTTCCTCGACCATTTCCCAGACGGCGAGCATGGGAAAAAGCTTCAAGGCGAGCGTTGTCACCAGAGCGAAGAACGCCAACCCGCCGGCGAAGATCGACCACTCCACAAAAGATGGAAAGTAATCGGCAGGCTCATAGGGCATGAGCGGTACCCGCAGGCCCGTGACCACGATGTAGTAGCGCTCGATGAACATGGCCAAGTCGACAAGGACCGCTGCCACGACTATGCCGGCGATTGTGCGAGTCTTTGGAATCAGCACGATCAACACCGGCACAAACAGCCCGAAGAGCACATAGAACCCGAACAGACCCGCGAAGTCCTCGAGGAAGAGCTGGCGAAACGCGAACTCCTCACCCTCCTCGAGCTTGAAGCCCGATGTCATGAATTCGCTGATGTTGACGTAGATCATGAACGCGGCAAAAGAGGCCAGGAGGTAGCCGAGATACTTGAAGTGCAACTCGGTGATGTACTCCTCCCAGTGGTAGATCCGTCGCAGGATGGCCATGAATATCAAAAGGGTGGCGATGCCGGAGAAGATGGCCCCAGCAACGAACATCACACCAAAAACGCTCGAGTTCCACCCGACCCGCAACGTCATGCTGAAGATCCACGACACGACGGTGTGCACCGACACCGCTATGGGGATGATGATGAGCATGAGAACCGAGATCCCTCGCCCCAGCGCCTTCCACTGACCAGAGGTGCCGACCCAATCCAATGCGGCGGTGTGGTAGAACCACTCACGCAGGGGATCGACCTTTCCTTTCAGCCGATCCCGGAACATGGCGAGGTCGGGGATCATCGGGGTGTACAGGTAGAGGACACTTGCGGTCAGGTAGGTCGTGATCGCCATCACGTCCCACATGATCGGAGACTGCCAGCGACCGTAGAGATACACGTTGAAGATTCGGTCCGGACGCCCCATGTCGATGAGCACGAAAGCGGCGCCGGCGATCAGGGCAACAGCCGTGATGAATTCCGCCATCCGGGTCACGGGAGCCCGCCACTTCGCGTGAGACGCTCGCAGGATCGCCGATATGAGGGTCCCCGCATGGCTGATACCGATGAAGAAGACGAACACCGAGATGTAGAGGCCCCACGAGATCCGGTCTCGCATGTTCGTGACGATGAGGCCTTCCTGCCACTGCCGCGTGTACGAGTAGGCCGCCCAGCCGATCACGAGCAGCAGGAACCCGACCCATAGCCAGTACATCGTCTTGGTTTTCAGGATCGGTCGAGTCGTCTTGAGGATGAGGCGTTCGGTCCAGGTCGTCATCGACTCCATGTGGTCGACCCTTCAGCTCGTTCCACCCACGGCCACTCGGTGGGCTGACGTCCGGGTGTGTAGGGGTCGCGTCCGACGAGTTCTCCGTGGCCGGGAATGAAGTAGACCCGCGGTTCGGTGCCAAGGTTCTCCTTCAACCGGTATGCGGAGTTCTCACTCATGAACCGCGAGGCAGTGACGATCTGCTTGCCGTTGGTGGCGATGTCCTCTTCCAGGTCGCCGTACCAGATGGCGTCGTTGGGGCATGCCTGGATACAGAAGGGGAGTGTGCCAGCGCGAACCATGTCTGGGCAGAAGTCGCACTTATAAACCGTTCCCCGTTGCGCCGGTGCCTGGTGGTCCGGCGAGTAGTCAGCCAGCAACGACTCCGGCGGCACAGGGGGGTCTCCCCACAAGAAGAAACGGCGGTCATATGGGCAGGCCGCCATGCAAAGACGGCACCCGATACATCGATCCTGGTCGATTAGGACCGTGCCTTCCGGTGATGAGAATGTGGCCCCCACCGGGCAGACGTTCACACACGGAGGATTCTGGCATTGCATGCACAGTGTCGGAAGGAACTGGGTCCCACCACCAGGGAGGTCATTCTCGTAGAGCTCGATCCACTCCATGGGTTGGGGCACGTAGCGGCCTTCGATGCAAGCGGTCGTGCATTGTGGGGGTGTCCCTTGGCTCTGACATCCGTCG
>QIDW01000323.1 GCA_003230435.1 Acidimicrobiia bacterium
CGTCGTTTCTCGACACTGACCGTAAGGGAGACCTCCTGGCCGAGATCGATTCGGTCCTATCGGGGCACGAGGGCTAACTGTCTCGACTGGGCGACGAGATTGTCGTCCTCATCCCAGATCTCACCGTCCTCCTCGAGAAGACCTCTGGTGACGAACCGGGTGCGGAAGCGGCATTTCAGCCATCCAGTGGGAATTGGATTGCGAATGTGAACCGTCAGGTCGAGTGTTGGCGTCCACTTGAGTCCTAGGTCTGTCGTGAAAACGGCAGGTGGAAATGCATCGGCCACCAGGACGAGGGAAAGCGGATCGGTCGGTTCGTCGTCGAGAAGCCGAAACCACCCCCGGACAAGGGCGGGGCCAGCGCGCTCAGTGAAGAGGCCAACAGCGTCCTCAGGGTGGATCATGATTCTCACCTTGTCCGTCAAAGGCGGGGGAAGTGGGCCATCCGCAGAAGCACTCATCTGGAGGAGGCAGGTCGAACGAGGGCTCAACGATTGTGGTCCCGCCGGTCTTCCGATCAGGTCTGGCGTAGGCACCAATGACGGAGACCAGCGGTCGTTTGTTTGCGGTCACTTCGGCACCGAAAGTCGAGAAACCCTTCCCCGTCTTGATCGGTTGCACCTGGACGGTTACCACTCCCGATCGACCGGGATTGGTGAAGTACCCGGTTATTGAAACCAACTCTCGATCTTGGGCTGCCATGCCCATGGCTCTCGCGGCGATAGTCATGACATAACCGCCACTGGCTATTCCGAAAACGTCCCATCCGGGCAGGATCTCACCGGAGTACTCACCATCTTGTCTGAGGGCTACCGCAGTCGCTTCCGCAAAGCTCAAACGGTTGTGATCGGTCCGATGACCCTGGCTTCGTGCCGAGCGGTCATGGCAAGCACATCGTCGACGGCGTCTGGCTCGACTACCAGACAGAAACCGATGCCCATGTTGAACGTGCGGAACATCTCGTCTTGGTCCACTCCTTTATCGGACACGCGATCGAAAACGGCCGGGATCTGCCAGGTGGATGTGTCGACCGTGGCGCCCAAACCCTTCGGAATGACACGTGCGAGGTTTTGTGCGATGCCACCGCCGGTGATATGTGCGCCGGCGTGGACCTTGCCCGAAGCGACAGCCTCGAGGATAGTTGGCGAGTAGATAACCGATGGTTCGAGAAGCGCTGTTGCGTGGGTCTTGATTTCATTGCCTAACACTGCTCTGACCAGGGAGAAGCCATTGGATCGAAGGTTGGGGGATAGGAGACCGACGATGAGGTCACCATCTCTGACCAGATGGGGGCCCAGTTCTTGTCCCTTCTCCACCACACCCATGACCGCGCCGGCCAGGTCGACCGCATCGGGTTCCATCACGCCGGGATGCTCTGCGGTTTCACCACCAAGAAGGGCGCATCCGGCCTCCCGACATGCGCGGGCTACTGATCGTTCGGGACGAAGCGATCCCACGGCCATGTAGTCAACGAATCCGAGCGACCTGGCTCCGACGGCGGCGAGGTCATCAACACACATGGCGACGAGGTCGGTTCCCACCCCGTCCCATTCTCCGACCCTTCGCGCCAGGTCCAGCTTCGTCCCCACACCATCGGTGGACATCATCAAGACCGGGTTGTCGTAGCCCGATGGGATCTCGATGCCAGCCGCAAATCCGCCAAAGACCCCAACAACATCTTCGGTCCATGTCGACCGCACCTCTTCGGAGATGCTGGCCACATGTCGAGAGGCGCCCTCGAGATCCACCCCCGCATCGCGGTAGGAGGTCATGTCAGGATCTCTCGAGATGAAATTTGTCAGTCGTGTCGGGGATTTCTGTGGGATACACGCCCGACAGACAGGCCGTGCAGAAACCTGCATCGCCAACGCCGGTGGCTTCCATCAGACCGTCGAGAGAGAGATAACCGAGCGAGTCGGCGCCAAGGTGGTCTCGGATCTCATCGACATCTTTGTGGGCGGCGATGAGGGTGGTTCGGTCGGACGTGTCCATCCCGTAGAAACACGGCCAGCGATAGGGGGGAGATGACACCCGAAGGTGAACCTCGGTTGCCCCTGCTTCGCGAACCATGGTCACCAACTTCCTTGTCGTGGACCCCCGCACTATCGAGTCGTCGACGAGAGCCACCCGCTTTCCGGCGAGATTCTCCGGGATGGGGTTGAGTTTGAGCCTGATCCCCTGGTCGCGGAGCATCTGGGTGGGCTCGATGAATGTCCGGCCGACGTAGCGGTTCTTGACCAGGCCATCGGTGTAGGGGATGCCACCTGCTGCTGCGAAACCTTGAGCGGCCGGAATGCCGGACTCCGGCACTGGCACGATTACATCGGCGTCGACAGGATGTTCTTCAGAGAGGACACGCCCCATCTCATAACGGGCAGCGTGAATATTTCGGCCGTACATGTGACTGTCGGGCCGGGCGAAGTAGACGAATTCGAACAGACAGAGCCCAGGCTTGACGTCCTTGAACGGGTAGTAACTTCTCACTCCGTTGGCGTCGATCACGACCATCTCACCGGCGGCTATCTCGCGAACGAACTTGGCGCCGACGAGATCGAGGGCGGCCGTTTCGGACGCGAGGACCCAACCTCCCTCACCGAGTGAGCCAAGGCAGAGCGGTCTGAACCCGTTTGGGTCTCGCAGGCCGACAATCCTTCCCTGATCCATGAGCACCAGCGAGAAAGCTCCTTCCCAGGTCGGGGCCACCTCCATCAGGGCTACCTCGAGGCCACGCGAGTCGGACCGCTCATCGTCGATGGCTCGGGCAACGCCTTCAGCCATCAGGTCAGAATCGGTTGTTGCCCCTGAGATCCCGAGGGCAGCCGCCAACTGCTCGGTGTTGGTCAGGTTTCCGTTGTGGCCAAGGGCGACACTGGTGCGTCGATGAGCGGGTTGAGCGTTGGCCCAGTTGTTGGATCCGGTGGTGGAGTAGCGGGTGTGACCGATGCCGAGGTGGCCGTCTAGACCGGCGAGGGCCGGCTCATCGAAGACCTGGGCGACAAGGCCCATGTCTTTGAACACCGTCAGCGTCTCACCGTCAGACGTGGCGATTCCGGCTGACTCCTGGCCCCGGTGTTGCAGGGCGAAAAGCCCGAAGTAGATCAGGTGGGAGATCCGCTGTGTGGTCGAATAGGCGGCAATGACCCCGCAGGCCTCGCGGGGGCCATCAACTACGGAAATATGGGCCTCCTCGGGCACGTCTCCATCGTAGGTCGCCCATGACCCTGCAGGCAGTTCTGCTCAGGGAAGATTGGAGAAGAGCTCGCGATAGACGGCGGCTAGTTGGAGATAGTGGTCCACACCTTGATCGGCCCGTTTGATCTCATCCTCGGTGAGCTCCCGAACGGGCAATGCCGGCACCCCCATCGCCAGGGTCCAAGGCGGAATCTTCTTGCCTTCTGCCAGGACTGATCCAGCGGCGAGCCATGCGCCTTCGCCGATGCTGCTCCGGTTGAGCGCTTTGGCTCCAATACCGATCAGAACGGCGTTTCCGACGACGGATCCATGGACGACGGCGGAGTGACCAATGGTCACCCGATCACCCACAAGGCAGGGGGCACCCTCGTCACAGTGGAGGACGGCGTTGTCCTGGATGTTTGTCTCGCGCCCAACGGAGATTCGGTCGAGCTCGGCACGAATGACGGCACCAAACAGGATGAAAGAGTCTGCTCCGATCTCGACATGGCCAAAGATGTGACTTCCCGGTGAGACGAGAGCGTCGGGATGGATCACCGGTTGAGGGACAAAGGGATCTCTCAACCGGCCGCGGCCTCGCTGAGAGAGCCGATTCTCGTCCGGATCAGACCAGCTTCGGTCCAACCTCGGGCGAGCAGGGCGAGTTGGCCATCTTCGAGGTTGCCAAGCAGGGCTGGAAAACCTCCGATGCCCCAATTGCGCGACCTGGAGAAGTCGGCCCACGCTGCCTTCTTGGCCTCGTCGGATTCGAGTCGTTCTCTGAAGGCCTGCCGATCGATCCCAAAACCTGTGGTGAGGTCGGCGAGGACGTCGAAGTCTGTCACGTCACGACCCTCCGCGTAGAAGGCGTGTTGGACGGTTGTGAAATAGCCGAGGGTGGCTGGCGCATCCAGCTCCCGAAGCAAAGTGATGGCAATCGCCGCCGGTTCGGTGTCGTA
Source organism: Acidimicrobiia bacterium (assembly GCA_003230435.1). GTDB lineage: Bacteria > Actinomycetota > Acidimicrobiia > Spongiisociales > ZC4RG35 > SZUA-217. The sequence goes on from QIDW01000323.1 coordinate 4,131, forward strand.
CATCCAACCATCCCGGCGATCGAGAAAAGTCGTGTCGAAGGGTTGGCCGGTCCGTTCTTTGATCTCAACCCAATGATCCCGCAGAAACGCAGCCATGCGATCTTCGAGAGGCTGGGCCGACGGACCCGGACGAAGCCCGCCTACAACTACCTCGACCGGGTAGTCATCGGCGAGACTCTCCATCTCGGGGGCGAATCCCCAGCACCACGAGCACATGGGGTCACCGACGTAGATGAGCTTGCGGACGAGAGTGTTCATTTGGACCAACCTTATGCCTTCGCTGAGAATGTCGACTACGACAGTTCAACAATGAGAAAGCCCCCTGACTTCCTGTGAGCGACCACCGAGAAGCCATCGATCTTGTCTTCCGGGAGTCCTACTCCCTTGTGCTGTCCAGCTTGTCGAAGCAGTTGCGGGACATCGACCTGGCCGAGGAGGCCATTCAAGACGCGTTCGCCGAGGCGCTGCGCTCCTGGCCCGACTCGGGTGTCCCGGCTAATCCTGGCGGTTGGATCGCCACCGTGGCCAGGCGGCGGGCCATCGATCGGCTTCGACGCATGCAGACGTACGCCAGGAAACAGGAGTTGTTGGCCAGTCTGGAAAAGGTCGAGGAGGACCGTCCCAGATCGCTGATGTTTGGTGCCACGGTCCATGACGACAGGCTTCAGATGGTTTTCGCGTGCTGTCATCCGTCACTCGCTGTTGACAAACAGGTGGCGCTCACCCTGCGGACGCTGGGTGGGCTGACGACACGCGAGATTGCGGATGCGTTTCTTGTCTCCTCCCAAACCATGGCCCAGCGGCTGGTCCGGGCCAAGGCGAAGATCCGAGACGCGGGCATTCCATTTCGGGTTCCTTCTCAGGACGAGCTTCCCGATCGTCTCGATGCAGCTCTTGCGGTGATCTACCTCATTTTCAATGAGGGCTATTTCGCCTCTTCGGGTGATGTCCTGGTGCGTGACGAGTTGGCGGAGTCGGCGATCGAACTGGGACGGCTTCTGGATGAGTTGATGCCGGATGAGCCGGAGGTGATCGCCTTGCTGGCGCTGATGCTGCTTCAACACAGTAGGAGGCATGCCCGGACCGACGATTCGGGTGGTGTTGTTTTACTCCAGAATCAGACCCGTTCGCAGTGGGACTCCTCTGAGATAGAAGAAGGGCTCGAACTCGTCGATCGCGCCGCCCGAGGCGGGGACTCAGGAACGTACTTCTTGCAGGCCTCCATCGCCGCAGAGCACTCAGGCGCTAAGTCCTGGGATGAGACTGACTGGGATCAGATCCTTGCCCTCTACGACCGATTGCTACCGATCGCTGGATCACCGGTAGTTGCCCTCAACAGGGCAGTCGCCGTGGCGCAGGCGGATGGACCCGACGCTGGTTTGAGTGCACTTGCCGGCCTCGAAAACGAACTAGACGGTTTTCATGCCTTTCATGCCTCGCGGGGGGAGTTGTATCGCCGTGCTGGTGACGTCGAGCGGGCCCGCGGGGATTTTGAGCGAGCGTTGGCAGCGGCATCAAATGCCGCTGAGCGACGACTGATTCAGGATCGCCTCAAATCGCTCGCGACCGACAGGCCTTAGTCCCGAGCAAGGACGTCGTGACGCCTCGAGATGAGGAAGTAGGTGTCCATGTCGCCTTTGCCCTTCACGGAGACGACGCCTCGTGGCTCGCAGACGAACTCGTCCCGGATCAGCTCGTAGGTTGCTCGGCCCACCTGGATGGATCCTTCGACGCCCTCAGACTCCATTCTGCTGGCGATGTTCACTACATCGCCCCAGAGGTCGTAGGCAAACTTGTGACTCCCGATGATCCCGGCGACGACCGGTCCCGAGTTGATGCCGATGCGAAGCCTGATGTCGTGCCCATCGAACTCGTTGACTGCTACGAAGTCCCGGATTCTCAACGCCAACTCGGCAATGGCTTCTGCGTGGTCGGGGCGCTCCCCGGGAATACCCGAGGCCACCATGTACTCATCACCCACTGTCTTGATCTTCTCCAGGCCGAGGTCCTGGACGAACCCATCGAAAGTGGTGAACACGTTGTTCAGCAAGCCGACGAGCTCCGGTGGCGACATTCCGGATGACATGGGCGTGAAGCCGACGATGTCGGCGAACAGGACGGATGCCGATTCGAAGGAGTCTGCGATCATCGTGTTGGCCACCTTGAGTCGGTTGGCGACCGAGTCGGGCAGCATGTTGTGTAACAAGTCGTCCGATTGTTTCTGGAAGGTGTCGCGCTGACGGACAAAGTACGCCAGGACGGCGAAAGTCACTGTTGATGTCGCCACAACGTTGAATGCAGTGGCGCCCTCGGGGTTCGACAACACGTATACCGGATCGATCCAGTTTGGTATCACGACTGCATAGACGACCGACGCAACGAAGGCCAAGAACCACCAGAAAGCTGCTCGGAGGCTGAACACGATGAGCACGGCGAGCACAATGATCAGCCCGAAGATGACCACCAGCCCGGACGGGAATAACCCGCCAAGTAGAGCCGTCTGAACCAGTTGTACCGTGAAGACCGTTACGAAGATCACGGTGACGATCGGAGCAAACCGATGAGGTCTCAACCTCATGACAACCAGGGCACCGAGCCCGATTGCGAGAGTCACGAGATTCAACGCTCCGACCCAGAACCGTTCTGCGCCGAGATCGGTCAGCGTTGTGGGGATGGTGAGCAGCGAGGCAAGCCAGATGGCTGCGACCATTATTCGCCGTTTCCCGCGCTGGGTGTCCGATTCTCCCGGGTAAGCGCCGAACGACAGAAGCTGGTCCGCCAGGCGCCTCAGTCGGGTCATCTCGAACTCAGAAACTCGGTTTGAAGACCATCAGCCCAAGGATGGTTTTCACGACAAACCCGTCGACTCGGGCGACCCGAATCAGCTTCTGGGCGGCGGCTCGATACCCGGCTCCGGACATCCTCTCCTCCTCCAGCCGAAGCAAAGCCGTGGCAAAGAGTTTGTCCGTCCATGTGCCAAACCCGAACGCCGACACTGCGAACAGCACAAGGGCGAGGATGACCCAGATTTGGGAGAATGCCCACGCACCACTGACCGAAACCATCGTGATACCCATAACAAGCACAGTTAGTGCGGCAGGCATAATCACACGATTAGCCGACCAGTTGATGGCGTCATACAAACTTCGCGCTGCGTCATCGCTGTCCGAGAGGATGATCCTGTGCCAGAAGGACTGGACAAAGAGCAGCCCTCCAATCCAGATGAAACCACCCAGGATGTGAAAAAAGACAGCTAACTCGTACATGCGACGAAGCTAGTGGTTTCCGTATTAGTTCCGCGGCGCCTCCATGCATCTGACCCCCTCGAGTCCGACTGTCGCACCGTGTGGTGTGTTCGGGGGCAGGTCGAGCCGGTCTCCGGGTGTCAGCCTGACATCCCCGTCGGGAGTGTGGAACGTGATGGAGCCGCTGATACAGAACAAAACCTTGTGATAGGGGTGCTGATGCTCTCCGTAGACAAAACCCGGATCGCTGGACCACGTTTGCGGCGTTAGACCTTCGGCGGCAAAAACATTTCTAGCGAGAGTTTCGGGACGGGTGCTCACAGATAGTCGGCGATGCGGGTCGGATACTCGGGGAAGTACCGGGAGATCACGCTGAGATCGAATGCACTCAGGATCGACTCTTTCGGCTCACGTTCCAAAAGAAAGCGAAAAGAAGCCTCGATCAGCTCTCCGGCGGACCCTTCTCCGGCCCACCGCTCCACGTCGGAAGGGCTGACCGTCACCTCATGGGTCGTCGACGATCCGGTCTCCGACACGGTCACCCGAAAGGTGTCCTCACTCTCCGGTTCAACGGTGATCTCTGTCACATTCTCACCCCAAGCGTCGGCAACGAATCTACATGCTCGCATCCACGTGCTACTTTCGCCGACGCCAAGACAGGAGTAGGAGAATGGAACCAAAAGAACAGGCTGGCGCGTTGCTCGCAAACGCGGCGGGCTACGTCGCTACACGAACCATTGAGATTGGTCTCGATCACGGCCTCTTTGAGGTCATAGCGGAGCGGGGCCCGATCACCTCGGATGGCCTCTCTGAAGCAGCCGGAATCGACGCATTGTATGCCTCGGTGTGGTGCCGCGCCGCATACGGCGCCGGTGTTCTCGAAGGCCATGACTCAGGCGCCTATTCCCTGGCGCCCCATATCGAGATGCTGGTCCTCGACAAGACCTCGCCGGCATACGTGGGCGGCCTCTTCAAGGTGCTGACCCAGCCCGAGGTATTCGACAGGTTCTCCGACAACTTCGAGTCGGGCGAGCGCATCTGGTGGGACCAAACAAGCCAGGAGTGGATAGCAGCAGTAGGCGAGACTGGCGGGGCCCACAACACCCGGTTTATCCCGGGAGGAATCTCCCAGGTGCCCGGTGCGGCGGAGCGTCTCTCGTCGGGTGGGAAGGTCCTTGAGTTGGCCTGTGGTACAGGTGTCGGCCTTGTGCGGCTTGGCACCGAATACACCGACCTGGAGCTGGTGGGTCTCGATGGTGATGCCTACTCTCTCCAAGCTGCCCGGTCTCGTGTCGACGACGCCGGCCTGAGCGAACGAGTCGAGCTGGTCCACTCTGGGATGGAAGATCTCGACGCCGAAGATGAGTTTGATGCCATCACGATCAACCTGTCAATGCACGAGTGCCGCGACATCGAGAAGGTGACGGCGGCGATCTACCGGGCGTTGAAGCCAGGCGGGTTTTTTCTAAACTCGGACTTTCCGTTCCCGGAGAGCGCCGAGGGAATCCGCACTGTTCCGGGCCGAATCATGTCCGGCATCCAGTTCTTCGAGGCGCTGATCGACGACCAGCTCCTCTCCTCCAGCTATTACCTGGATCTCTTCAAGAGTCACGGTTTCGAGGACATCGGTGTCGTCGACCTGACTCCGGTGCATGCCATCACCTACGGGCATAAGTAGACAGGAGAACGGCAGGGCTCGGTGTGCTGAGTGGACGGGAGTGTTCCGAACCCTTCAACCAGCTTCTGTGGGAGGGTCGGTGTGGGAGGGTCGGTCTCAGGTAGGACGATGTCGTCCTCGATGACGGCGTGCAGGTAGCGAAGACTGACGTTCCCGCAGGAATGACAAACGACGCGCTCCAGACCGGCAATCGGTGATCTGGTCGTGCGTCGGTGCCTGCAGGCCGCTTTGGCGACATGGCGACCTCGTTGTTTCCTCACTTGCCGACTCCAGGCTCCCTGCTCGGTGTTATTGCATCGGTGCGTGGGCGTCCGAAACTTGGGGATCAGAATGAAGTCGTCACATATGACTAGTCCGTGAACCCTGTTCGGCAGGGGGTAGTTGGGTTCAGCTACCGCTATTGGTATCTGCCAAGGGCTTCTCCCAGTGCCTCTTGGCTGTCTACCGAAAACCAGCTTCGACCATCCTCGCTCCAAGAGCCCCACACATCGGGAGGGATCGCATCGAACGACACCCGATCGAGAAGACTCTGAATCGACCCGCCCAGTTCGGCTTCCTCAGCTGCGAGGCGAGCGATCGTCTTGGGATACACGGCACAGGTGACCTGACGGGTTCCGTGATCGTCCACCGGAACCACCGGGATATCGCCCGCGCGACGAATCATGTTGCGAAGAGTCTCCGGTCTGACGAATGGATGGTCGACCGCAACAACGAGAACGTGGTCAGTGTCGGTTCGGTTGAGGGCCGTGGCAATACCGGCAAGTGGCCCATGAGCGTGAACCGAATCTGGCCAGGCCTCCCACCCCTCTCGATCAGGACCAAGAAGAACGGTTCGGTCGGCAACCAGCCTCAGTGCTGCTCCCACCATCTCGAGCATCGTCTGGTCGCGTACGAGGACATCTGCCTTGTCCTGTCCCATGCGGGTGCTCAAGCCACCGGACAGGACGGCTGCGAGTGCTGTCACGGGGCCAGGCTAGATGGTCA
>QIDW01000100.1 GCA_003230435.1 Acidimicrobiia bacterium
TGGCGGGGCTGGTGAAGGAGGTAACGCCCCAGGCAGTCGAGCTGAGACGTCTGTTACACCGGCATCCTGAGCCTGCCTTCGAAGAGCGCAGAACAACTGCACTGATCGCTGCAACGCTTCGTGAGAATTCAGTTCGACACAAGCTGAGGACTCCTTCTACCGGCCTGTGGCTCGATACCGGCAAAGACCCCATCGTCGGCTTTCGAGCCGACCTCGATGCCTTGCCCATAAGCGAACCAGAAGACAATCACCCTGTGTCACAGAACCCAGGGTGGATGCATGCGTGTGGCCACGACGCTCACGCCGCGATCGCCGTTGGGATCACCCTCGCTCTGCAAAGGCTCGACCCACCCGGTGGTGTCCGAATTCTGTTCCAACCAGCCGAGGAGTCCCACCCGAGCGGAGCCAGCGAGTTGGTTGCCGAAGGCCTGGTCGATGGTCTCGAGGGACTGCTCGCCTTCCATGTCGATCCGTCCCTCGACACCGGCAAGGTTGGTGTGAAAGCAGGACCGATCACAGGCAGCTCCGACAGCTTCGAAATCGTGTTGAACGGCCCGGGAGGGCACACAGCCCGTCCGAACAAGACCGTCGATCTCATCGACACAGCCGCCCGTGTGATCAACGAGCTTCCGGGAGCAGTCAAACGCTCCATCGACTCACGGACTCCGATTGTCACCGTCTTTGGGTCGATCCACGGTGGAGACATGCCCAATGTGATCCCAAGCACGATCCTGCTGAAAGGCACTGTTCGAACCCTCAACAAGTCTGTATGGGACACCCTTTCCGGGGTGGTTGACAAAGCCCTCGGGTCGTTACTGGCGACTTCTGGCGCCGACTACGCGTTGGACTATCGACAGGGCGTCCCATCCGTGGTCAACGACGACAACGTCATCGATGCCGCCACGGCAGGCATCACCGAACTCATGGGGTCGGAGACGATCGTGCCCACGGACGCCAGCATGGGCGGGGAGGACTTCGCCAACTATCTCGACAGTGTCCCGGGAGCGCTGCTCCGCCTCGGAACCTGCTGCGGCGGGGGCGATCTCCACTCGGCCTCCTTTCGGATCAACGAAGCGACGATAGGTCTCGGCATCAAGGCCGGGGTGTCGGCGTTGATCGGGTTGATGGACCGGATTTGATAAGAGCGGTCCCATTCGGCTCCCAGCTGCCAACCACTACTATTGCCCGATGGCCGTCGAAGATCCAGGGACGCTGGAGTACACGCCACACATCGGTGAGAGCCGCCAGTACTGGCGAGACATCATCTTGGGGGTCAACGATGGTCTTGTCTCCATCTTCCTTCTGGTCGCTGGTGTCGTGGGCGGCGGCCTCGACGCCAGCCAGGTCCTGTTGACAGCCATCGCCGGCTCCTTGGCCGGAGCAGTCTCGATGGCTGCGGGGGAGTATCTGGCTACCAAGTCCCAGGAGGAGGTTCTGGAGGCCGAACTGGCTTTGGAGCGAACGCACATCATTCACTTCAAGGGCCAGGAGCTGGATCAACTTCGCGGGTTCTTTTCTGATATGGAGATCACCGAGGACCACATGGACGGTGTGATGGCCGGCTTTGTGGACAACGACGAGGCGCTGCTCAACGCCATGGCAGCGCTCGAGTTCGGTGTCATTGAGTCCGAGCGGCGCTCTCCCTATTTAGCAATGGCCGCATCGGGGCTGCTGTTCCTCGTTGGTTCATTGCCTTCGGTCATTCCTTTCATGGTCCTCGATGACCCCGGGACAGCCCTCCTCTGGGCAACAGCTCTTTCCCTGTCGGGGCTGTTTCTGGTTGGGGTCATCAAGGCGAGAGTGGTCACCAGCCACTGGGTGAAGGCTGGACTTGAAAACATGGTCATCGCTAGTTTTGGCGGAGTGATCGCTTGGGCAATCGGCCGAGCAGTTGGAGCGGCCCTGTAGCAGTCGCGCTCGCGACCTGCTTGCAATAGTTAGCAGCTTGCTGTATGCTAACTACAAGTGAACGAGAGCAAGCACGGTGATTTGGGCACGTTCATCCGCCAACAGCGGGAGCGAGCGAACCTCTCACTGCGACGTCTGGCCGACAAGGCAGATATTTCAAACCCATATCTGAGCCAGATCGAGCGAGGGATTCGCAAGCCATCTGCCGAGATTCTCAAGAGCCTGTCGCGAGCCCTCGAAATCAGCGCCAACTCCCTCTACAAAAGGGCGGGGCTGATAGACGAGGAACTCGCACCAACGTCGGTTTTTGAGGCCATCGGGGCAGACGAGCGGCTCGACACCGAGCAGAAGAAAGTTTTGCTCGATATGTACAGGGCACTTTCCCGAATCAACGGGACGGTGACCACAGAGAAACAGGAGTAGGTAATGCAAACAAAGAGCGTTTTGTACGCAGCTGTCGGCGCCCCCGTCGTTGCAGCCCGCAAGGTCGGTGGCAAGGTCAGCACCATGAAGAACAGAGTGGGCGAAGAGAGGGCCACCCGCAGCAAGGCTGCCGGAGCGGCCATCGAGGGTTGGGCCGCGGAAGGCGAGAAGGTCGTCACCCGTGTCAGCGAGGGAAAGGTCGTTGAGGAGATTTCCTCAAAGGTCGACCTTGATCAGGCCAAAGAACAGGTCAGCAAGCTTCGCGACCAACTCGAAGACATGCTTGCCACGTGGCGCACCTCATTCCGGCCCGAGAAGGCAAATGAGAAGACCGACGAGGACGAAGCCGAAAGTGCTCCAGCCGCCAAGAAGCCAGCCGCCAAAAAGCCGGCAGCTTCCAAGACGGCTAGCAAGTCTGCCGCTGAAACTTCGGCTGCCAAGCCGACCAAATCGTCCACGGCGGCCAAGACGCGTTCACCGAAGACCGAAAAGGCTTCCTGAGCTCCACCTCCTCATACAGAGAAGGGGCCCCTCGGGGCCCCTTCTTCTAGTTGCGTGGGATGAGGTCAGGTCGAGATCGAGGGCTCCAGGTCGCCGGCCGCCACGATCCAGCCTTCGACCATTGACTCGGTGGGAAGACGGTCGACCACTCGCATGGACCCGTTGAGACCGATGACCTTGGCGAGAAGCGCAGTGGGATTTCGCCGTCGTAGATCTCGCAATGTGTCGACACCGGCGGCTACCAAGAGTTCCGCATACTCGGAGCCCACACCGCGGACTCGAAGCAGGTCGGCATGATGAACCCAAAGCTGGAGATCCTTGGGACTGATCCCGGTTGCCTTGGCGACCTCGGTTCTACCCCGCCGGGTAGAAGCCTGCTCCGCCAGAGCAAGACCTGTGCGAACGCCGGCCTTGCGCAGCTTCGTCGCCTGTCTTTGATCAACTCCCGCGACTTGATCGATACGAGCCATTTGCCCTTTCTCCGTTAAGCGACACCGACTGAAGTTGCGACTCTAGACACTCCCTAGAACCGAAAGTCAAGCCGGATGCCGGGGCCTCAAGTCAGATACGTCTATCTCGGTGTCCACATCCCGGGGGTGGGCTTCTGAGATCCAAACCTCGTTCACCCAGTCCGGGTGGGAGAGCCACAGCCGCTTGGCCCCATCGTCACCTTCGAGCGACATCACACGTGGCCAGAGTGACTTGTCTATCAGGACGGGGTTGCCCGAGCTGTACCTGTACTTGGGGACAGTCACCGGCTTGCCCGCCTTGGCATGAGACTCGAACAGGAGCTCCACAACCTCACCAGAGATCTCAGGCTGATCTGCAATCACAATCAGAGCGGTATCGCATCGGGAGAGCCGGGTCAGTGCGTCGAGTCCCACGCGAAGGGACGAAGCAATCCCTTCCTCCCACTCCGGATTCTCCACAACTCCGGCATCTCCGAGTTCTGTCTCAGCAAGTATCCGATCGAAGTCATATCCCAGAACCACCCATACCTCGTCAACCGGGAATGATTGGGTCCGGCCGACGACATGGCCAAGGAGGTTGGTGTCACCCCACGGCTCTAGCTGTTTCGGCCGACCGAGTCTTCTTGACGCGCCTGCGGCGAGCACGATGGCAGCAGTTGACATTGCGGGCGAATCTAGTGGCACACCACTAGTGGTGGTCAGATCGGGACCGTGAAGCGGGTGAGAGCACCGATCCCTTCGACATCAAGTGGTGAGGCCACGTTGATCTGGCGTGCCCGGCCTCCGGCTGCGACGGTCGCGTCCATCACTGCGCCAACCAGATCATCGACACCGAACATCGGTGAGTCGCACACCGGGCAGAAGTCTCCGTTTCTGGTCAAGTGGCCACATTGGCTGCACATGGCTCCACTCCTGGTGAATGGCCCGGCCACCGCCAGCGTGTCAATCGCCTGAGCGTTGGCAGCCTCGAGCACCGAGCTCAGCCCCAGAACTGCGTTCCCCCCGCCCCAAGCCGTGTCACAGATCCGCCCGGCCAGAGCTTCTTGTCGATGACGTCGAATCTCGATGTCGTGGACGACCATCTCGGCGCGCAGGGTGGCCAGGCCCAGCCCTCTTGGATTGGCGATGAATGTCGCCCTTGGTAGTCGCGCCAGGTACGGATGAAGAGAACGGGCGATCTCCTCCATGGTCTCCTCATGTCCCCCAATCGCTATGTAGTCGAAGGGCCGATTCACGTGGTGTTCAAGGAGGCGAGCTCCGGTCTTCCTCCAAAGTCGGGCGGAGGCCTCGTCAGCATGGGCACGCACACCCTTCTCCTCGTAGCCGGAGAATCCCCCGAAGTTGCTCTTGCCGATGTCAATGTCGGCCGGGTCTCCCAGTTCCTCAATGACGCCCTCAAACCCGACGAAGGTCCGGGCTAGAGCACGGTTGGCGACGACGATGCCGGAACGAAGTGCACGGGGAGCGGCTCGGAGAGGTCTCAGGTAGGGACGAGGCCCAATAGTCGACACGTTCGGCGTCGGATGGGCCAGCGGTTCGAGAAGGAACAGATCGTCCAGGCTCGAAGCGAAAATCGCATATGCCGGCGCGGAGCCGACTTCGAGAGTCTCCGCCAGGTCATGGATCCGGTCAACGTCGGCTCGGACGCTCTTTTGGACATGCCGACCCATCCCCCGGGACCGCTCGCGTACCGGCTTGACCAAATCAGAGAGAAGGGCGCCGAAACCGCCTGGACTCGGCCGATCAACGTACACAGAGATCAGCGAACCGTTTGGGCTTCTCAAGTCGGCGATTGGGTCGCCTATCACATTGACCTCCAGCCTCGACGCGGAACCTACACAAAAAGCCAACGCCCGCGCTCTACGTCAGAGTGAGCGTGTGAGCTCCGCCGTCAACTCCTCGAGAATCCAGCCGAGGTAGTCGAGGACCCTTCGACCATCCTCTTCGAGACTGTCGTGATCCTCCTCAACTTCCAGACCCAAACGAGCTCCAAGCGTGAGACGCGCCTCGTTGATGACACGCAACAATGAATCGGCTTCCTCGTCGCTGAGGACCGTTGAGTCATCACTTTGGACAACCTTCCGAAAGACTTCACGGTCGGATTGGCGAGCCGCGGCCAAGTCCGAGCCCATCAGACGCCACCACTCCTCGTTGGACTCGGGATCATCGAGATAGACAGGAACGTTGAGTCTGGTGGCGGCCGGGTCAACACCCACCTCTCCAATTCCAGCAAGAAGTGGCAGAACGTCGGCAAGGAAAACTCGTTCCTCCGGACCGAACGAAACCGCGATCCCCTTGCGTGTTGTCTTGAAGTGACTCACTTCTCGATGGTCGCCCATAGACCGTGGTTATGGAGTCGGAAACAATCGATCTCAGCCCTTTCGCGTGGGCCATCTGAGACGATCGCCCTCCCCTCGTGATGCACCTGCAACATGAGTTCCGTCGCCTTGGCCTCGTTATGGCCGAAGAGCTTGCGAAACACATAAACCACATAACCCATTGTGTTCACCGGGTCGTTCCAGACCACCACTTGCCATGGACGATCGATATCGATTTCTTCGTCGGTGTCGGGGACGATCACCGGGGTCGGCTGTGCTGGCATTTCTCTGGCCATCGTACGCATCATCGAGGATGTCAGATAGCTGAGCTTCAGCCCTCCTTGATGGCCAATCGTGGGCTGCATGCGTCTACGGCATCGGAGAGGGCGGGGTCGGCGTATGGGATCTCGGCAGGCGGATAGGGACCGCCGATCCCGTTGTACTCCGGTATCGGGTCAGGAAACTCGGGCACACCCTGTGACCTGACGCATTGGCTGAAGTCCTTCAGAAGGTCGACCACGGCCGAAGCCAGGATCGGTGTCTGGGTCAACTCCAGTGCTCCACTCCCAAGATGCTCCGAGCATGCCGACAACGCGCTGACCGAGTCGGGGTCCGAGAAGTCGATTTCTCGCATGACCAACTCGAGTCGCGGTCTTCCCTGGGCGTCCAGAACGATCGGTTCGATATCAATGCCACTCGCAACCAGGCAGTTGTAGAACATCTCGGTGGCTTC
>QIDW01000475.1 GCA_003230435.1 Acidimicrobiia bacterium
ATCCGTGTTCGTGGACGAAACGGTGGTGAAAGCCACAGAGGAGGATCAGATTGTCCAGATCCGTGGCTCCTCCTTGGGACCAGTGGACAATATGATGGACCTGTAACCAGCTGGTGTTTCCACAACCGTGGAACCGACATTGCCCACCGTCACGATGATGAACAAGCCTGCGTAACCATCCGGGAATGGTCCGACTGTTCCTTCCCACCCCGACTACGACACTGCCGTCGGTGACCACCGTTTCGAGAACACAGTCACAGGACAGTCTCCTCGCCGTCTCGTTGGGGATGAGAGCACCGGACCCAAGTTCATGAGCGCCCGGTTCTTCTTTGATCAGCGCATCAAGATCGACGTAGGCGGAGACCTGGGGAGGGGACGTGGTCTGGTCACCGGTAGTGGCACACACCTCCACCAGCCCATCCGCCATACGTTGGGTATAAGGGTCGAACAGTCCGGTTTGTGGGTCAGGACCGATCCGGTCAGCCCTTTCGCTTATTGCAGTCTCCACGACCTCGAGTTCAGCGTTAGGCAGATGAGCAGTCAGTCTTCCTGATGCTCCGTCCAGGGTGCGTTGTATCCACAAGGCACGCTGCCGGTGAGCTTTCTGTTCGTCCTCGGCGGTGGGAGGGTTCGCCCGCCGTGCGGCCCGGTCCAAAGCAGTATTCGACAATCCGAGAGCTTCTTCGATCAGCCCGGCTTCAGTATCAGCAGTGGCCATACGAGAGATCGCATCGGTCTGATCCAGTGAGAGATCACCGGCCCCAAACCGGGCAGACAACACAGGAAGATCAGAAAGCCGTTTCGCCACCGAAACCAGTTGACGTGCAGTGTCATCACGAACCCGAAGCCGGACAGAAACCCAATCAGACAAAGATCGGGCCCCATCCGACATCCACGACTGGGCCACATCAGCAGCCTGAATCAAAGAACACAACTGGGCGTCGGTAGCGCCCCGCAATCCGCCGAAATGATCGAAACCCCGGTCGATCTCATCCGAAGTAGCTCGAGACCAATCCATATCATCGAACATACGTTCGACCTAAGACAGATTCAAGGGGTTTGACCCCAGAATCCAAAGAAATCTGAGAAACTTCAGGAATCGGCCCGATAAATCAGACCTTCGTCACCTGCAACCCAGGTTGTCATCTGATCCCCATCGATCTCGACGCGAAATCCACCTTCCAACGCGCTGATGACCCGACTGTCCTGCTCGGCTAGCTCGGCAGGGCAATCGCCATTGGCGGCGAAGTTGTTGAACACCACTTCGGCACCGGACATCTGGTAACTGCCGACGATGGTGCGGCATCCGGTTGATCCGATCAGCGATCCGTCGGTGAAAAACTCGAGGGTTGCTCTCTCGCCCGACACAGATGAGACGGTATCGCCCTGGATCAAGCCTTCGAGCACCCAAACAGTCCGTGTCAGCTCCGCCGTCGGCACAGGCTCGAGTTCGCCGAACACCAATTTGACCCGCGATCCGGCCATGACGAGTTTCCCCGCGATGGTCTCGGCTTCCTCGACATTGAATAGTGCGTTTGTGTAGGCCCGCTCCGACGTCATCACTTCTGCGGGCGAGCACGCCATTTCGGTCATGGAGAACTCAGTGATGGAGAAGATTCCCCCGGAGACTTGATAGGTGCCCCCATATCCGTTGCACGCGGCGGTCCCGGTGATCCGATCATCCTCGAGAGTCATGGTGACTGGGTGAGAGTCGAGGATGGGCAATGGCTCGTCATCGAACGTCCCAGATTCAAGTTGCCAGGCTCCTTCGATGTCGCCGCCAGAAACAGAGCAAGCAGCCACAACAAGCCCCAGCACAGCCAACCAGGCGATTCTCCTCATTTCACTATGACGCATCGGCCGCCCATCCGGTTTCAAAGGACGATCGCAGCGCCGGCAGCAAGGACAACCCCGGTCCACAGATGGAGCGACGCAGTGAGTTTCAGTGCCCTTATCAATGCCAATCCGCCTGTCTTGGCATAGACGATTCGAACCGGCCCGATGGAGAACGGAGCAAGAAGGGCGGCGAACATGGTTGCTTGTGGAGTCCAATCGACCACGGCGAACAGGACGATCAGCAGATAGGACCCGTAGACGAGCACAGCGAACAGGGTTCGTGTCCTGTCTCGCCCAAGGATTACGGCGAGCGTTCGCTTTCCAGCTGCCTCGTCAGTCTCGATGTCCCGGAAGTTGTTCACCACAAGAATCGCGGTCACCAGCATGCCGACCGGGACAGCCAGGGCCCAGGCGGCCAGTGGGGCGGTCATATCGTGGACATATCGGCTTCCGACGGTGGCAACGAGGCCGAAGAAGAAGAAGACTGACATCTCGCCATATCCTCGATACCCGTATGGGATGGGCCCGCCGACGTAGCCGAGCATGCCGACCACCGCCGCCACGCCGATGACGAGGATCAGTGGGCCGGCGATAAAGGTAAGCGCCACTCCGGCCACAGCGGCGACCCCAACCGCAACCCAGGTAGCGGTCCACATCTGTGTCGAAGTGATCACGCCAAGTGCCACCATCCGCGGCGGTCCCAACCTGTCTTCGTTGTCGGCCCCACGCTTGGCGTCGGAGGCATCATTGGCGAAGTTGGCTGCGATTTGGATGGCGAGGGCGCCGATCAGTGCCCAAGCAAAAGCATCGTTTCTTTGAACGCCGTCGCCGTAAGCGAGGCCACCACCCACCAGGACTGGGACGAGCGCAGCCGGGAGCGTGTGGATACGTGCGGCCGTTTTCCAGGCCTCGAACCTCGTCACGGCACTTAGTAATGCCAGGGGAACTGTTTGAAGTCGGGATCCCTCTTCTCGAGGAAGGAGTCCCGACCTTCCTGTGCTTCATCGGTCATGTATCCGAGACGGGTTGCTTCGCCGGCGAAAATCTGTTGGCCGACAAGACCGTCGTCGATCATGTTGAGGGCGAATTTGAGCATGCGTTGCGACGTCGGACTCTTGGCAACGATCTCGGCCGCCCACTCCAGCGCCACAGTCTCCAGGTCGGCGTGGGGGATGACTGCGTTGACCATGCCCATCTCGAAGGCCTCCTGTGCCGAGTACTCCCGACCGAGGAAGAAGATCTCCCGGGCCCTCTTCTGTCCCACCTGTCTGGCCAGATAGGCCGACCCGTAACCGGCGTCGTAGGAAGCAACATCGGAGTCGGTCTGTTTGAAGATGGCGTGCTCTTCCGAAGCCAGGGTGATGTCGCATACGACGTGGAGACTGTGCCCGCCACCGACAGCCCAACCGGGAACGACGGCAATAACCACCTTGGGCATGAATCGAATCAGCCTTTGAACCTCGAGGATGTGAAGACGGCCGACGCGACCCGGATCCACAGTCTCACTGTTCTCCGCATCGGCGTATTTGTACCCATCGCTACCCCTGATCCGCTGATCGCCACCGGAGCAGAAGGCCCAACGTCCATCTTTCGACGACGGGCCGTTTCCGGTGAGGAGGACGCAGCCGACGTCTGTCGTCTGCCGGGCATGGTCGAGAGCCGTATACATCTCGTCGACCGTGTGAGGTCGGAAAGCGTTGCGCACCTCGGGGCGGTTGAAAGCGACACGGACGGCACCGACATTCTTGGCACGGTGATAAGTGATGTCGGTGAAGTTGAACCCGGGTACCTCGTCCCAGGCGGAATTGTCATAGATCTCAGAAACCACGTACCGAGAGGATAAGGGGCAGAATCGCCCCTGTGATCGAATGGTTGAGTCGCGTGGACCCGGAGAGACCGTTTCTGAGGACGGTCGAGAGGGTCTGGACCTACGGAGAGACATATGACGAGGTCCGGAGCCGAGTCACTAGTGAAGTGCTCACCCTGCGTCCTGCCCTCGACTCCGACTCTGTGTTCGACTGTTTGGCCGCAATCGCAGGTGGTGGCGGAGTGCTATTGGGACCCTCCATCGAGGATGCGCCAGAGACCCTTCCCAAGGGGACGGCCCTGGTGGTCTTCACCTCCGGCACCGGCGGGCGCCCCAAAGGCGTTCGGCTGTCTATCGAGAATCTCGAGGCGGCGTCGGTGGCCTCCACACAACATCTCGGGCACGATCAAACCGACACCTGGCTCCTGGCGATGCCTCTTTATCACGTGGCCGGTGTATCCATTCTCATCAGGTCGATCTACGCGGGAGGATCGGTACGTCTACTTCCGAGATTTGATCCCGAGCCATTCTCGGCCGCCTTGCATGCGGACGTGACCGTGGTTTCGGTGGTGCCGACGATGTTGCACCGACTCCTCGACCACGACCATGGACCGTATGAGGGTTTGCGGGCCGTTCTCGTGGGCGGGGGCCCGATTCCAGACGGACTGCTCCAAAGGGGTGCGGGGGCCGACCTCCCTGTTCTGCCCAGCTATGGGATGACGGAGACCTTTGGCCAGGTGGCGACCCTGAAACCAGGATCACCATTGCAGAGCCGGGCTCATCCTCTCCCCGGAGTTCAGCTCCGCATCGAGTCGGATGGTCGGATAGCGGTAAAAGCCCGGCAAGTGTTCTCCGGGTATTTGGGAGAGCCTGACCGTGAGGACGATTGGTTTGTCACCAGCGATCTAGGGGAGATCGACTGTGACGGCGCTCTCAAAGTAATCGGGCGGGACGATGCTGTGATCGTCACCGGTGGCGAGAACGTGGACCCGACCCGGGTGGAGTTGGAGCTGCTGGCTCACCCCGGTGTGGAAGATGCGGTCGTCGTCGGTATTCCTGACGAGAAGTGGGGCCAGATCGTGGCAGCGGCATACGTGGGCACCGCCTCTGAGCAAGAGTTGGACCTGGCTCTTCGAGATCGGCTACCCAGCTTCATGGTTCCAAAGCGGTGGCTCGCGGTGGAAAGCATCCCAATGAGCTCTCTTGGCAAGCCAGACCAATCAGGCGCTCGGATTCTCCTGCAGGAGTAGACCGCCCTTTCTCTCCTTGGAGAGACCCCACGCGCCGATGACGACGGCCACCACCATGATGGCTGCGGCAACCAGATAGGTGGTCTGGAGCCCAACCACCTGGGCCGCCGGGTCGGCGGCCGACGCACCCCCGTCGGGCAGTGAGCCGCCGGAGGCTGTCGCGACACTGGCTGCCCACACAGAACCGAGTACGGCAATGCCGGCGATCTGGCCCAAGAGACGGGTGAGTGTCAGGATTCCACCCCCAACGCCCATGTACTCAGGAGGGACGGAGCCCATGATCGCGCTGTTGTTGGGCGACTGGAAGACTGCGATTCCGATTCCCACCGGAATCACAAGGATCAGATAGTGAGGGATGCTGGTGTCAATCCCGAACGTCTGGAATCCGAGGAAAGTCACTGTCAATATCACAAGTCCCGCGAGCGTCAGCGGGCGGATTCCGATTCGATCAGAAAGTGTCCCCGACAATGGGGAGATGACGGCAACCATCAACGGCGCCGCCCCCAGGAGAAGACCCACTGTTCCGATGTCGAACCCCAGCACCCCTTCTAGATAGAAGGGGAAAAGAAAAAACGTCGCCGAAAGGCTTGCAAATACCAGGAAACCCGAGAGGACGCTCACGCTGAGCATCGGATCGCGGAACAGGCGAAGCTCCAACATTGGAGAATCGACTCTCAGTTCGACGATCACGAAACCAGCGCCGGCCAACACTGCAAACCCGAACGCAGCGAGAATCAGAGGAGAAACGAATCCCCTGTTCTGACCCAGAGTAAGGGCCAGCGATAGGGAGAACAGGGAGGCGCTGAGCAGGAACGCACCGGCGAAATCGAAACGTTGTCCCGGAGCCGGTGGTGTTCTGGGCACATACCGAATCGCCAGAATAGTTCCGACGATGCCGACAGGCAGGTTCACGAAGAATATCGCACGCCAGCTAAACGCGGAGATCAGCAGGCCACCTACGACCGGCCCGGTGATGATCCCCAACGAGACCGCCGTGCCGAGCCACCCCAGCGCCTTGCCCCGCTCGGAGGGCGGGAACGCTTCGACCAGGACGGCCGACCCGAGCGCCAGGATCATCACTGCCCCGAGGGCTTGGACCACTCGGAACCCGATCAGCCAACTCACATCGGGAGCAAGCCCACTGAGGACTGACGCAATCGTGAAAACCGAGAAACCGGCGGTGTATAGAGCCTTCTTCCCGATTACATCGCCCAACCGTCCCATTCCAAGCGTCAGCGTGGCGATGGTCAGGAGGTAACCGAGCGCTACCCATTGGATGGTGTTGAAAGTCGTATCGAGCTCGTCAACCAGCGTCGGGAGAGCAACGTTGACGATCGAAGCGTCGATCGTTGCCAGGAGAATACCCACAGAGACGGTACCCATCACGAACCACTTGGCGCGGTGGCGGGGTGACGGCCGTGGAACTCAAGCGGAAAGCGTATCCAGAGGTGGGTCGTCGGTACGAATGGCGACATATGCCCGGTTGGTGTCGGTCATTCTCAACGAACCCTTCTCGCGATGAGCACACCCTCACGCATCGGGGTCACGGTCGATTCGAAGTCCGGGTCGCCGGCGACGAGACGATTGAACTCGTCGGTCCCGTATCCCTCGTCGATCCAGCCCTGACCGGTGCCGTAGACGTTGTCGGCAACCAACAGACCACCGATCGCGACCATCGGCTTGATGGCAGCGAAGTATTCGACGTACTCACTCTTGACGGCATCGATGAACACGAAGTCCAGCGATGCCGGGCCTAGCCGGTCACGTATCTCAGGCAACACATCGAGCGCAGCCCCGCGGACGACTTCGACCTTGTCGCCGACACCGGCCCGTGCCAACTCCGACTCGGCAAAGTCGGCATGCCGGTCTTCGTACTCGATCGTGATGAGTTTCCCATCGGGCGCCAGTCCCCGGGCAATCCAGATTCCCGAATACCCGGCAAGTGTGCCTAGCTCCAGAGCCAGGCGACCCGGCGTCAGGGAGACAAGGATCTTCAGGAGCCGTCCGACGTCGGCGGAAACAGCGATTTCAGGCAGGCCGGTGGCGACGGCGCGGTCCATCAGAGTGCCCAATTGCTCATCTTCGGTCCCGAAAACCTCTTTGGCGTATTCACCAAGGAAAACCCAGCGCTCGGGTGTCATCGTCATGGTGCGAGGCTAGGTGATGTCCTGGCGGTTGAGAGCTGACCCTCAGTCATCGATGCTCGGTTGGCGGCGCTGTTTCTTGACATCGGATCGCGTCTTCTTCTCTGCTAATCGGCGGTTCTTTGACGCCCGGGTCGGTCGTGTCCTCTTCCTGGGCCTGGAATCTGCAAGGGCTTCCTCGATTCGTTCCGCCAACCGCTGACGGGCTTTCTCCCGGTTCTGATGTTGAGAGCGTGATTCAGCTGCGGACACTTCGACAATCTTGCCAAGACGCGAAACCAGCTTTTCTCTCACCTCGATCGGGAGGGAAGATTCGTTGACCCGAAACCGAAGTCGGACCGCTGTTTCGCTTCGGTTGGCGTGTTGGCCGCCTGGACCGCCGGAAGTCTCGAACCGCTCTTCCAACTCGGCTTGGGGGATCACCAGATCCCCGACAACCAGGTCTTCCATCAGCTGATCAGCAACTGTTGCCATGGAGATTCATTGCATGGATCTCCAACCTGATCTCATCAGGCCTCGTCGTAGTACTCGGTGCCGAGATGGGTGATCAAGTCCTCGCCCATCATGTGGCGCAGATTGTTCTTCAGCTTGGTTAGCTGGATGAACAGATCATTCTCGGGATAAAGACCGGTGGCGGTCTGTGGGCTCTTGAAGTAGAACGACAACCACTCCTGGACGCCGCTCTTGCCTGCCCTTGCCGCCAGGTCCATGAATAGGGCCAGGTCGAGAACGATTGGAGCCGCCAGGATGGAGTCTTTGCAGAGGAAATCGACCTTGATCTGCATCGGATAACCGAGCCACCCGAATATGTCTATGTGATCCCAGCCCTCCTTGTCGTCTCCCTTGGGCGGGTAGTAGTTGATGCGAACTTTGTGATAGAGGTCGCCGTAGAGAGTCGGGTAGACGTCGGGTTGGAGAATGTGCTCCAGAACACCGAGCTTGGAGTCGGGGTCATCGAGGACTTCACCGTCGCGATTGCCGAGAATATTCGTGGAGAACCACCCTTTGATGCCCAGCATCCTGGACTTGAGGCCAGGGGCGATCATGGTCTTTATCAGAGTCTGACCGGTCTTGAAATCCTTGCCCATGATCGGCACTTTTTCCTGGGCGGCCAGCTGAATCATCGCCGGGATGTCCACAGTGAGGTTGGGGGCTCCGTTGGCGAACGGGACGCCCATCTTCAAACATGCGTAGGCATACACCTGTGAGGGTGAGATCCCAGGGTCGTTCTCCTTGAGTCCTTGCTCGAATGAGCCGAGTTCGAGATGGACGTCGGATGGTTCTTCATAAGCTTCGGTCGAGCCACACCAGACTGCCACCAGCCGATCGACTTGTTTCTCGGCCCGGAATCGATCGATGTCCTCCATCAGAGCTTCCGCATCGTCCATGAGAGTCCCGGCTGATTCCTTGACCTGGTCGACGCCGTCCAGGTTTCTGACCCATTTGGGTGAGAAAACGGCTGACATCGGCCGCACGGACCGCAACTCGTCGCCGATGCCTTCGATGTGGCGCGCGTCGAGGACCCCGGCTTTCATCGCTGCGATATAGGCATCGTCGGAGTAGGGATCCCAACCGCCGAATTCGAGGTCGTCGAGTCTGGCAAGGGGAACGAAGTCCCGAATCAGCGGGTTGCGATCGTCAGTGCGTTTTCCCAGCCTGATGTGCGCCATCTGCGAAAGAGATCCGACTGGCTCCGCGTAACCCTTACGAGCTGCCAGGACACCCGATATGAAGGTGGTGGCTACTGCACCCATTCCTGGTGTGAGGACACCGAGCTTGCCATTGGCGGGGATCAAAGTTGGTTCAGGCATGAGGCCTCCTGGGCGAACACGATATCGGAGTTCGGGGTTCTCCGTTGAATTCGCCAGCGTTAGGCTCGGTATGTGGATTCTCCTCCTGACTCGTTGGGTCCCGGCGTCGATGTGGCGCTTCTCGCGGACGCGGTACAGGCGGTGCGTGGCAAGTTGTTCATCCTGGGCGGGGGATGGGACACCCTTTGGGTGCAGAGATTTCCCGCCAGACATCCCAGCCTGGCCATTGGGCTGCGACTCCGAGTTCCGGTTTCCTGGGCCAGTGACAGCCTCAAACTCTCGGTCGAGTTGCAAGACGCCGATGGTCGCGCGTTGCTGCCACAACCGCTCTCGCACGACATCGCGATGCCGCCGGGCACCCAACATCCGCCCAACGCATCCGACTTTGGTCTGATCCGTTCCTTCAC
>QIDW01000215.1 GCA_003230435.1 Acidimicrobiia bacterium
GCACCGTCGTGGACCGCGTTGCCGGACATGTACAGCATCCGGGTGGCCGTGGTGGTACCCGCCCGAGGGGTTCTTGCGGAGTCACCGAAGTGGATCGATATGCGCTCGGGATCGATACCGAGCACCTCGGAAGAGATCTGCGTGAGGGCAGAAGCCTGACCCGCCCCGATGTCCTGGATGCCGATCCGCACCACGACGCTGCCATCGTGCTCAAAGCCGATCCAGGCCGACGCTGTGTCGTTCAACCAGACCAGACGGCCATACGATTGCATGTTGGATGCGATGCCACGTCCGACTCGAGCCTCAGGGTGGGATGGTTCGGGCGGATCGCCGGCCGCCTCCTGAACAGCGTCAATCGTCTCGGCCAGCAGGACCTCGGTCAGCAGTCGTTGGCCCACCGGGAGCACGTCTCCCTTGGAGAGGGCGTTGCGCTTTCGGAGTTCACCAGGCTCGACTCCAAGCGCCTTCGCCAGTTTGTCCATCTGCGATTCGTAGGCGAACACCACCTGCATGCCCCCGAATCCCCGGAACGCCGAGCAAGGCGGGTTGTTTGTGTAGACCGCTCGCGACCGCAATCGCACGTTCTGGGTCTTGTACGGTCCCGTCGCCATAACCGAGGAATACAGGAGTACGAGGGAGCCCAGGAAGGCGTATGCCCCGGAGTCTGCGGTGATGTCGATGTCCTGAGCGATCACTTCGCCGTCGGCAGTCGCCGCCGTCCGGTACCGCATGAGCATCGGATGTCGTTTGGCGCGTGCGACCAATGACTCCTGTCGGGTCCAGACCATCCTCACCGGTCGCTTGAGGTGATACACCACGAGCCCGAGATATGGCTCTACGGTCATGTCCTCCTTGCCGCCGAACCCTCCCCCTACGTAGGGGGCAAGCACCCGAACCTTGGAGTGGGGCAGGTCGAGCACCTTCGCCACGGCGCGGAAGTGCTCCACAACCTGGGTGGCAGCCTTGATCGTGATCACACCTTCGTCATCGAGGTAGGCAGTCCCTGCCTCAGGTTCGAGATAGGCGTGGTCGACGAACTGGGTGTAATACTCGCCCTCGACGACGACGTCGGCGCGTTCAATGGCTGCCTCGACATCACCCCGATCAACCGACCACTCGGCTAAGAGGTTGCCTCCATCGTGAACCTTCGGAGCATCGTGATCGAGGGCACGCTCGAGGTCGTAGACACCGGGGAGCGGTTCGTAGTCGATCTCGACGGCCTGTTCGGCGACGGCGAAAACGTCCTCGGATTCTGCCACGATGAGCGCTATTGGTTCACCCGCAAAGCGCACACGCTCGGTGGCGAGAATCTGGGTGCTCGCCTTGAGTGTCGAAACCTCGGTCTCTTGACCCGGAACGTCGACCCACACCTCGTTGTTGGGCACATCCTCCCCGAAGAAAACGGCGACTACACCCGGAATCTCCAGGGCATCACGCCTGGTCAGCGCAGCGTGGGAAACCACCGAGCGAACTAGCTTTGCGTGGAGCAGCCCCTGTGGTGGGACGTCGGCGGAGTAGCGGGTAGTCCCCGCGAGCTTCTCTTCGGCATCATGCCGGCGGATCGGCTGGTTGACGATGCGTAGTTCGTCCGCCTTGGACGTGCGAACCTCGTCCGATGTCACGAGTCGCTCCCTGCTGTCTCGGGGACGAGCGAAACAATGGCCTCCACGATCGCCTGGTAGCCGGTGCACCGGCATAGGTTGCCTTGAATTGCGTGCCTGATCTGGGCTCGATCGAGGGCCTCGCCCGAGCTCAGGAGCTCATGCGCAGCCAACACCATGCCCGGAGTGCAGAATCCACATTGGGAGGCACCATGGTCGACGAAAGCTTCCTGGATCGGTCCGAGCTCACCGTCGACTCCGAGGCCCACCAAGGTTGTGACGTTCTTCCCGGCAACCTGTGCAGCAAGCACGATGCAGCTGCTGGCCGCTGCCCCGTCGACCAGGACGGTGCACGTGCCGCAGACCCCTTCGCCGCATCCGTACTTGACGTCGAACACGGAAGCGGCGTCCCGTAACCACCGAAGGAGGCTGTAGTGAGCCGGCGCGGCGCGGGTCACATCCCGCCCGTTGATGTTCAATGTCAGCGTGATCTCGGTCATGACCGGTTGTCTTCTCGACTTCTTTCGAATGCATCCACGATTGCGCGAGTTGTCATGACGCCGGCAATGTGGGCACGGTACTCACTGCTTTCGAGACCCTCCATCACATAGTCGACCTCGGTGGTGACGAGGCTCTCGATCTCCCCAAGCTGGTCGACAGAACGTCCGGTGGCAGCCTCCTCGAAGGAGGCACACCGGACCGGACCGCCTCCCACGCCGGTTATTCCCACTTGCACTTCAGCGAGCTCGTTTCCCTCGAATCGGGCAATCACCGCTGCCGCGGCCACAGCGAAATCACCTGGCCGGTAGGAAAACTCCCGGAATCCCCAACGCCAGTCGGAGGCCAAAGTCGGCACTTCGACGGCCGTCAAGACTTCGCCTTCTCTGATCGATGTCTCGAACGAACCGACCCCGAAATCCTCTGCCTTCACTTTGCGGCGCGAGACGCCATCGGTCAGCTCATAGTTGGCGTCGAGCACCACCATGACCAACGGGAGCTCGGCTGCGGGGTCGTTGTGAACGATCGAACCGCCAACTGTGCCTATGTTGCGCACGCGGGTATTCCCCACATGGCCAATCGCGTCCGCGAGCAGAGGCTGACGAGAGCGGACCGTGTCATCGAGCTCAACGGATCGTTGCCGCGTCATCGCACCAATAACAAGCGCATCACCAGACACCTCGATATCAGAGAGTCGGGGAATCGATCCGATGTCTATGAGGATGTCCGGTTCGTAGAGACCCAGGTTCAACATGGGCAACAGGCTTTGACCTCCTGCCAGGATTCGTGCTCCGGGACCATGTGCCCGAAGGAGCTCCAACGCCTCGCCGATGTCGCCGGCTCGCTCGTACTCGAAGGGCTTCACGTACAACGGTCAGCCGTCCCTTGCTGCTTCCTGGAGGGCCTTTTCGAGTCTTGTCCGAAGCTCGTCGAGTCCCGCTCGGTCGATGACCAAAGGTGGCGATACATGAATCGCCCCGGTCGCCAGTGATCGTGTCATCACACCATGTCCACGAGCCGCACTGACCACCTGCGAGGGCAGCGCCGGGTTCTGCTTTATCCGGTGCGGGTCGAGCTGCACCGCGGCGAGCACCCCCGTCCCCGAACGGACCTCGGAAACCAGCTCATGCGCTGCAAGAGGGTCGAGGGCTTCGGCGACATCCGTCTCGAGCTTCAGAGCTTTCGAATTCAGCTGTTCATCCTCCATTATGTCGAGGTTCGCCAGCGCAGCTGCGGCGACTGTGGCGTGACCCGAATAGGTGTACCCGTGCCTCCACATGCCCGCGTCACCCTCCCAGAACGGGGCGGCGATCTCGGGAGCGACGATAACTGCGCCAAGGGGGAGGTACCCAGACGTGATGCCTTTGGCGCAAACCACGAGGTCGGGCTCGAGGCTGAAACGCGTGCTGGCGAACCAGTCTCCGACCCTGCCGAAGCCTGTCACCACTTCGTCGGCCACAAGCAATATTCCTCGTTCGCTGCACGCCTGCCGCAGGTCCTTGAGATACCCGTCGGGAGGAGTGAAGACGCCACCGGCGCCAATGATCGGCTCACAGAAGATGGCCGCTACCCGTTCTGCGCCATAGTCATCGACAGTGTCGATGAAACCATCGACCGAGTCCCACGGAACCTGCAGCACGTCCTTGAGTACCAGCGACTGGCCGGCGTTGTTGGCGGGGATGCCGGCGAGACTGGTGCCTGCGATATGCATTCCGTGATAGGCGTGGTGACGCACCACGAGCGTGCGACGGTCGGGCTGGCCGGTGACGGCAAAGTACCGCTCGACGAGCTTGGTTGCCGTATCGATCGAGTCCGACCCGCCCGACGTGAAGAACACCTTCGAGCCAGGGAGGGGCGCAATCGATGCCAGACGATCGGCCAACTCGAGAACCGGTGCGTTGGCTAGGTCACCAAAGGTCGAATACGCCGGTAGCCGGCGCATCTGCTTCATCG
Organism: Acidimicrobiia bacterium; assembly: GCA_003230435.1. Classification (GTDB taxonomy): domain Bacteria; phylum Actinomycetota; class Acidimicrobiia; order Spongiisociales; family ZC4RG35; genus SZUA-217. The sequence goes on from QIDW01000215.1 coordinate 4,053, forward strand.
CCGCCTCGACAATCGACGATCTGCCGTACCCGACATTGCAGTACCACAGGCTCGCCGTGGCGTCGATGTACTCCTTGCCCGCCGCGTCGTAGACGTGGTACCCGTCACCCCGGTCGATGACCAACTCGGCCGTTGGGACGCTCGCCATGTCCGCAAATGGATGCCAGAACGCTCCCATGTCTCTCTTCCTTCAGGATCTACTCGAGGCCGAGCACCGTTGCCGGATTTCCCTTCGTCATCTTCTCGAGGTATTCGTATTTGACACCTCTCGCGAGAAGGGAAGCCAGGAGCATGCGCAACCCCTCTGGGTGGGAAGGTCCACCGAGCTGACCCAGGTCGGATCCGAACACCAGTCGGTCCCCACCGAACTCGTTGATCCACGATGCCAGCTCGTCGGGATCCTGGTCCATGAAGTCCAATGAAACACATGAGCTGGCGACGTACTCCAGGTAGGCACCCTTTGTTATCAGCTCCCGCTGTACTTCGAGGTCGAGCTTGCAGAGCGCCCAATTGGCATGCGTCACCAGGAACTTGACATCGCCGTGTTTCAGGACTGCGTCCTGGAGCTTGCGTATCTCCCGCAGATGAAGGTGCCCTGTAGCCAGAGCGACATCATGTTGCGCGATAAGTTCGACTATGGAGAGGACCTCGGGCTTGAGGTTGCCATCCGGGTCCAAGACCGTCACTCCCTCACCAGGGAGCTGGGGCTGCGTCCTCCCAAGGGCTGGATAGTCGGGCATGTCGTAATACTCGGCATGCCATTCGCTGTGGTTCGACGGCATCCAGATGACCTTCGCGCCATAGTGGATGGCAGACTCGACGACGTAGGGGTTGAGACCACCCACGGAACGATTCAGGACGAGGGCCCCGAACGGCTCAACACTCGGGAACATTCTGGAGATGTAGTAGGCCCTGCCGGTCGTCGAGCTGTCGTGGTCCTTGAGCACAAAACCCCGCATTTTGTACGCCGCGGCACCCTCGGCGAGATCAGCGTCGTCGTAGGGACGCGGAAACAGTGCAGGCGCGGTGTGTGCATGCATGTCGATTGCGCCGTCGAGAAGGGCAAGATCCTCCCGCATTCGTTGCTCCTTTCACCGACAGACCGAGCACGGTATGCGCCGAGTGGCACACGACGACCCTAGTGGTGCACACAACTCCTCGCAAACAATACGGCCTTTGTACCGATATAGGAGTATCAAGAACTCACAGAAGCCGAATTAGCAGGTGCCGGGGCGCTGGCCCAGTTCAAACCCTCACGCGGAGTGCAACGCCTCTACCGCGGCCAAAGCGACTGCCTGGTCGTCAACCATGTTCTCATCGTGGTCCAAGATCCGGCCCGCGACGACGTCGTCCTCCATCAACTGCCTGAGCTTGCGCATGCCCTTACGGGCAGATCGCCTTTCGAACAGAAGGACGATGAGCATACCGACGATGCGATCCACCACTGGTCCCCGCAGAGGGAAATAGGTCATCGTCACCCGGGTGCCTTTGTCGGTGGGCTCGAGGTCGAACGTAGCCATGAAACGAAGCCTTCGGGTCGGGGCGTTGTCGGTGACGATCCTGGTGAAGGGCTGCCACTCCAAAACGGTGTTGGTGGAGACGGAGTTTCCGCCGTGGAAGCATTCATACACGGTCCCCGGTCCGACTCGGCCATTCCTGCGTTGGTGAGTCACCTGTCTCTTCGCGTTGCTGTAAATGGCGCGGTACTCGGGATTGGTCAGATAGCCCCATACCACCTCGGGCGGGAGTGGGTACTCCTCGACAAAACGCATCCCTTTCTCTTCGTCAAGAGTCAACCCGGATTCGGCCCTCTGCTTCTCCCAGATCGGCATCATGTCCACCAGCCACCCTTGCACCTTGCCGACATCCAGCTCGTCCTCATATGAAGTCAGCTCATCTCGGAAACCATCGACCCCAAGATGATTGATAGCGTCATCGGTGTAGAGGGTGTAGGCCCGAAACCCGGTCTCTTCTGGAATCCGGTTCTTCATCAACCGGTGGATGAGGTTGACGTCTGAGCCAACGAGCTCCTCACGGCCTCGGAGTTCTTGGACAACGAACTCACCGTGATGGACGAAGAACTTGAGGTCGAGTGTGTTTATGTTGGCGCAGGCGTTGCACTCGCAGGTGGTGTTCATCACCATCAGATCGATCGCCCGTTTAAAGGCGACGTAGGTCTGCTCGATCATCTCGACAAACGCCTGACCCTCGAACCGATCTGAGTCGATCGTGTAGCTGAGAACCGCGTCTCCCTCCAGGCCCGACAGCACCAGAGGAGGTTTTGTGTGGTCGATCATGAGGCCGAGCAGTGTCTTCAGGACGTCCTGGGCGTGCTCCAGCTCGGAGTGAGACAGGTATGCGGTGTACCCGGTGATGTCCGCTACAACGAGAAAGCCTTGGCTAGCTGAACGGGTTGACATGCCGACCAAACACTACGGATCTAGGTGACGGCCTGCAGGACATCGTTCCGCAAGTCGCTCGGTTGGTCCGGTCAGTGATCGCGTTCGACCCTATCCGCACGTTGGATCCCGCCCTGCTCCTACGGTCGCTCGAGGTATACGTCACCCACCGGATCGACTTCGCCGAGGCATACATGGTGGCGTCCGCCGAGTCCGCCGACGTAGGCGCCATAGCCTCCTTCGACCGCAGCATCGACCGAGTACCAACCGTCAACCGAATAGAACCCTGACCATCCACCCATAGCCGGGAAACTAGTGGCAGTAGCGGAGCGACGGGCTACGACAATCGAAACGCAAAGCCACTGCCCTCACCGCCCTATGGAACGATAGAACGCTCCCAAAAGGTGGAGGGACGGGAAATCTCTCCGCCAGGCGGGGACTCGAATCCGCCCATGGAGGAGTGGCCGCGTCGAGGGCATGGGAAGCGTTCAGTGACCGATGTCGTGATCGCCTGCCTCCACCAACCCGCTCTCATAGGCGAAGATGACCACTTGGGCACGATCGCGCAATCCAAGCTTGGTGAGGATGTTCGACACGTGGGATTTGACTGTCGCGGCCCCGATGAAGAGCTGCTCGGAGATCTCGGCGTTGCTGGCCCCGCCGGCAACGGCAACCACAACCTCTCGCTCCCTGTCCGTAAGACGTTCCAGACGCCCTGATGTCGCGGTGTCGACCGCCAACCGGTCGGCGAACTTGCCGATCAAACGTCGGGTAATCGATGGGGCGAGCAACGCTCCCCCATCGGCCACGCTACGCACTGCCCCGACGAGTTCCTCAGGGGGGATGTCTTTCAGCACGAACCCGCTGGCGCCGGCCCGCAAGGCTCGATATACGTATTCGTCTGGGTCGAACGTGGTCAGTATCAACACCCGAACTTCCCAGTCGGCCTCAGCAATGATCCTCGACGTTGCTTCCAGCCCGTCCATCTCAGGCATCCGGATGTCCATGAGGACTACGTCGGGACGGTGATCGAATACAACCTGAATGGCCTCAACACCGTTGCCTGCCTCCGCTACCACTTCGATGTCGTCCTGATGATTGAGCACCATGGCGAACTGATCGTCGACAACGACTACACGAATGATCAGGGTCGCTCCTCGCCGATCGGCAGATGAGCAACCACCTGGAAGCCGCCACCCGATCTTGGTCCGGCATCGAGGGTCCCACCCAGGAGCGCCGCCCGCTCCCGCATGCCATCGATCCCATGACCCGACCCTGCCAGGATGGTGAAACCGGGCCCCTCGTCAATGACCTCGATGGTGACCCCCGCGTTGTCGACACTGGTCAGCACCTTGGCCCGGGCGCTGGGCCCCGCATGTTTGAGAACGTTGGTCAATGCCTCCTGGACAATACGGAAAGCGGAAAGCTCGACACGAGCAGGCAGGCCGATTTCGGTGCCCTCCATCGTCAGCGAGACGGACAGACCTGCCTGATTGAACTCGTCGACGAGGAGCGGAAGATCCGAGAGACCCGGCTGAGGCCTGAGCCCGTCCGTCTCGGCCTCCGGTCGCAAGACGCCAAGCAGGTGGCGCAGCTCATCCAGAGCTTGGCGTCCTGTTTCTTCGACCGCTTTCATCGCCTGGAACGCACCCTCGGGATCGTCAGCAAGAACCGTCTTGGCGGCGCCTGCTTGCACCGTCATCAAACTCACCCGGTGGGCGACGACGTCGTGCAGTTCCCGCGCGATGCGGGTTCGCTCCTCGGCCAGAGCTCGGGCAGCTTCGGCCTCTGCCTCTCGATTTGGGCGGCCCGCTCGCCACGAAATCGCATACGCCATCCCAGATACCAGATGAAGGTCAGGAAGAAGACCCCAAACACGACGCCTCCAACACCGGCCTCTGGGTCGGTGATCAGCGAACTCAGAGCAACGAGGATGGCGGTGCCCAGTGCGAAATACGCCCTACGCACACCGGTCGAGTAACCACTCACGCTGTAGAGGGCAATGACGAATGAGACTCCCACCACCTGCGAGTAACCCAGAAGCGTCGATAGAAGAGTCGCACCCACTGTTACGACGAAGACCACAACCGGTAGCGACCGACGCCAGAGAAGGGCGGCGCTGGCCACGGCAAATACCAAGAAGGCGGCCGGGGGCACGTCGCCGAGTGACCTGATCGCAAGGTCGCCCTCGTTGGCGTCATCGACCACGAACAGTGCGAGAGCGAACACAGCAACCGCAAGGACGGCGTCGGAGACTCGTGGCCAGCGGGCGAAGGGCCCTCGCCAGGGTTCGGCGAGGGCCGGGGGTTGTTGGTTCGAGTGACCCATCCCCCCCAACCTACGCCATGACGGTCATCGTCCTCATCCTTCCACAGGGGGATCTGGGAGCCCACTTCACGGGGGATTGGCGACCTCGATCCGACCTGGCTGACCCGACTCACGGAGGGGGTCGACAACGTTCTCGAGGGCGGTGACCGTGGCATCCCCCGCCCATACCTTCGTTTCCGTAACGCCGAGCACAGCGCTCGCACACGATACGAAGGAGAACAACACGTGAGACTCTCAACCGAATCGATGGCACGATCAACCGCTCGCCGTCCCTGGCGGACAGTGGTCGTCTGGATCTTCGCCCTGATCACCGCAGGAGTGCTGTCCTCGCAGCTGCTCGGCGGCGCCCTGACGACCGAGTCCGAGTTCACCAACGACCCCGAGTCCAAACGGGCTGCAGCGATGTTGGAGGAGAGGCTTCGCGGCCCTGAGGTCGATACCGAGTTCGTTGTAGTGACGGCTGATTCAACGGTCGCCGAGCCGGAGTATCAGGCCTACGTGTCAGAGCTGCAGTCCACTATCGAGTCTCTAGGCCCCGACGTCGTCCAGTATGTCGGTAGCTACCTGACAGAAGATGGCCCGGTCTCCGAGAGCGGCCAATCGACTTTGCTGCCCGTCATCTTGGCCGGCGTCGACCGTGCAGCTGTGACCGACAATGCCGAGCTGGTAGTGGCCACCGTGAAGAGCGTGGACGCTCCAGCAGGCTTCGAGGCGGTCGTCGCCGGTGGCGCCACGTTGGAGAACGACTTCATCCGCCTCGCCGAGGAAGGCCTCCAGAAGGGTGAGACGATCGGTTTGGCGGTAGCTCTCGTCGTGCTGGTGCTCGTGTTCGGCGCTGTCGTCGCCGGGTTGATCCCGATCATCCTCGCGGTGGTGGCGATTGCCATCTCCCTGGGCGCTGCTGCGGTGGTCGGCCAGGTGTTCGATCTGTCGTTCTTCATCACCAACATCGTCACGATGATTGGCCTGGCGGTCGGCATCGATTACTCGCTGTTCATCGTCTCCCGCTACCGCGAGGAGCGCGCCAAGGGCCTCGATAAGTTGGAGGCCATCACCCATGCCGGTGCCACTGCGAGCAAAGCGGTGTTCTTCTCCGGCCTCACAGTGATGGTGGCTCTCACGGGCATGCTGTTGCTGCCGGACACCGGCTTCCGCAGCATCGGGATGGGGGCGATCCTCGTCGTGCTCGTCGCCGTCGCCGCCTCACTGACCCTGCTGCCCGCGGTGTTGGCACTGCTGGGCGACAAGGTCGAAGCCATACGGATCCGCGGTAGAAGCAAAAAGGCCCAACAGAGGCAAGGTCGCTTCTGGAATCTGATCACGGGCATGGTGATGCGCCGACCCGTGGTGAGCCTGGTCCTTTCCGCCGGCATCCTGATTCTGGCCGCACTGCCCTACTTCAGCATGAACACCGGGTTCTCGGGTGTGAGCACGCTGCCTGATGAAGTGGAGTCCAAGCAGGCGTTCCTGGTCCTCGAGAGCGAGTTCTCCGGAGGTCTCGGTTCGCCGGTGGAAATCGTGATCGATGGAGAGATCACCCCATTGGTGATGGCCTCCATCGAAGACTTGCAGACGGAGTTGGTAGCCGATCCATCATTCGGCCTGCCCGTCGCCGAGGTCAGCGAAGCAGACAACCTGGCGTTGGTGTCGGCGCCTCTCTCCGGGGACATCGCAGGTGACGACGCGATGAACGAGGTCCGTGAACTGCGCAACAACGTCATTCCCCGGCTGTTCGGCAACGTTCCGGTCGAAGTGCTGGTCGGAGGCGACACCGCGTTCAACGTGGACACTCTTGACCAACAGACGAAGTACACCCCGATCGTGTTTCTGTTCGTGCTCGGCCTCTCGTTTGTGTTGCTGACCGTGGCGTTCCGCTCGCTGGTGGTCCCGGCAAAGGCGATCGTGATGAACCTGCTTTCGGTGGGAGCGGCCTATGGCCTCATCGTGTTGTTCTTCCAACAAGACGTGGGTCCGGAGCTCTTCAAGAACATCGCGAGCTGGCTGGGCTTCGGCCAGGTCGAGGCTATCGAGGCCTTCTTGCCGCTGTTCCTGTTCACCATCCTGTTTGGGCTCTCGATGGACTACCACGTATTCCTGCTCAGCAGGATCCGTGAGCGGTTCGACCAAACCGGTGACAACAGCGAGTCAGTCGCTTACGGGCTCCGCACCACCGGTGCCCTTATCACCGGGGCAGCCGCCATCATGGTTGCCGTCTTCGCCGGCTTTGCTGCCGGCGAACTAGTGGCCTTGCAGCAGATGGGGTTTGGATTGGCGATAGCCGTTGCGCTCGACGCCACCATCGTCCGATCCATTCTGGTTCCCGCCACCATGAAGCTCCTCGGCGACCGCAACTGGTATCTGCCGTCATGGCTCGAGTGGCTGCCGAAGGTCAACATCGAGGGTGTAGCAACACCCGAGACAGGTCCTGAGCCCGAGCGGGAGCTCGTTTCGGCCGGCTGACTCAGACACTTGCCGGAGGGACGCTGCCGCGTCCCTTCGGCGTGCACTGGTGTGAACGCCGAGGCGGGAGCTCACGGTGAGAGTTCGCAACAGCATCCTCCTGGTCGAGCCCGGCATCGCAGACGACGCCAATGCTGTCGTTGAGCTCACCATGGCGCAACTGGCCGGGTCGGTCCGGCACCACGAGCTCAGAAACGATCGACGGCGACCCCGAAGCATTCGGAAAGCTCCTGGGGGTCCTGGACAGAGACATCACCGGATTCAAGATGCACCAGCGTTGAAGACGCATCCGCTATGAGCCGGGGGCCTCTTCATTCAAGAGGCTCAGCGGCCTCGTAGTACAAGCCGCTCACTTCCCAAGCCATGTCAACCTCCTATGACAACAACGGCGCCCCACAGCGCCAGAACCACTCCACCGGCCCGCGAAACCATGACACCCCTTGGAGCGACCTTCTCTGCGAGGACGAAGATGGCGAGCACTGCAACCCAGGCGAGGTTCATCACGCCGAGCACGAACAGCAGGATCATCAGCGACCAGCAGCACCCGAGGCACAACCTCCCGTGATGCAATCCCATCCGCAACGCTC
>QIDW01000009.1 GCA_003230435.1 Acidimicrobiia bacterium
GGGAGCACGACGTCGTCGCTGCCATCGGCACCGAGCATCTCACCACCAGGTTCAGGGGAGCGCTGACCCCCGATCCGAGTGATCCCGAAGCCGCCATCGGAGCGACCATGCCTGCCGTCTACGCGATGCGGGCCCGGCGTTACATGGAGGAGTTCGGAATGACCAGGGAACAGCTGGCGCTGATCCCCGTAAAGAACAAGAGGAATGCGGCGCACAATCCCCTGGCCCATTTCCGCGAGGAGATCACGGTTGAGGATGTGCTGGAATCGCGCTCCATCGCCGACCCGCTCAGACTCCACGATTGCTCGCCGGTCACCGACGGGGCGGCCGCCGTGATCGTGATGAGCGACCGGGCGGCCAGGAAGTATGGCAACGGCCGAGCCGTCCGTCTCACCGCGTCCGCGCTACGCACGGGAACCGTGGATGTCGAGCCGACGTCAATGACTTTCGAGCCGCTCACCTGGGCAACTGCCCAGGACGCCTACGAAAGAGCGGGCATTGGTCCCGAGGAAGTCGACTTCGCCGAGGTCCACGACTGCTTCAGCATCGCCGAAGTCCTCCGGGTGGAAGGCCTGGGCCTGTTCGAGCAGGGTGAGTATCCGACAGCCGTCGAACGGGGCGAAGCCGACATCAACGGCCGGCTGCCTGTCAACCCGAGTGGCGGACTGCTGGGCAAGGGTCATCCCCTCGGAGGCACTGGTGTAGCCCAGGTCGTCGAACTGGTGAGGCAATTGCGCGGCGAAGCAGGCGATCGCCAGATTGAAGGGGCCCGGGTGGGTCTTGCCCACTGTCGGGGAGGCAAGGCCGTCGGAATTGAAGGAGCGGCATGCACAGTCCAGATCCTGGTCCGCTGAACGACGAGGGCGGCGGGGAGCAGACACGGCTTCCGTTCGTCCTCATGCGGGGCGGAACCAGCAAGGCGGTGTTCCTCCGGGGAAACATGCTCCCCAGCGATCACCATGTGCGGGATGCGGTGATCCTGTCACTCTTCGGAAGCCCGGACCCTCGCCAGGTGGATGGTCTCGGAGGCGCCGACCTACTCACTTCCAAGCTGGCCATCATCGATCCATCCACCCGATCGGACGCCGATCTCGACTACACATTCGCTCAGGTGAGCATCACCGAACCGGTGGTCGACTACGACATCAACTGCGGCAACATCTCTGCGGCGGTTGGTGTCTTCGCCGTCGATGAGGCGCTGATCGAGGTCAAAGAGCCGATCACTACGGTCCGGATCCACAACACGAACACCGGACGCATCCTCCTGGCGGACATTCCGGTCGTCAACGGAGCCGCCGCGGTCGAAGGGGCCTACGCGATTCACGGTGTTCCCGGAACGGGCGCTGCGATCGCCCTCGACTTCAGTCAGACGGCCGGAGGCATCACCGGGGCACTGCTGCCAACTGGCAACGAGGTGGATGTGCTCGAGACCGCCATCGGGCCGGTCAAGGCCACCCTCGTTGATCTAGCCAACCTCACGGTCTTCTTCCCGGCCTCGGCGGTGGGGATGGCCGGAACCGAAGGGCCCCGACAGATCAACGACGAGCAACTTGAAGCGGTCGCCGCCGTGAAGGAAGCGGCCGCCATGTTGCTGGACATGGCTGGCGACGGTCTCACTCCCGTGCCTGCGATCGTTTCGCCACCGGCCCCCTACACCAGCTATGCCACTGGAGATCAGATCGCGAGCGAGGACATCGACCTGGTAGCCCGGGTGGTGGGCGGTCGCCCGGCGGTCCTCCACAAGGCCTATCCAGGCACGGTAGGAGCGTGTACAGGTGCGGCTGCATGCATCCCGGGCACAACAGTCCACGACGCTACGACGCAAGAACGGGAGGGTGAGGTCCGAATCGGCCACGCGAGTGGTGTGATGCCGGTCCAGGCACGTGTTAGCCGTGATGGAGGCGTATGGAGGGTCGACCAGGCCGCCTACCACCGCACGGCACGCCGACTGGCGGAAGGAACCGCCTTCATCCGCCGCAGCGCCATCCAAGCGGGGGCCACGAGCAGATGACAGAGCATGACCCGGTGCTGGACGATGCCTGAGGGGCATTCGGTGCAAGGCGGCAGATACTCATGGCGTCTGGTGGAGCCCGGTCAGCCTCTTCAGTGGTCCGAGGGCGCCGCTCGGGAGCCCGGAGCCGACGAGGTGCTCATCGAAGTCGCCGGATGTGGCCTCTGCCACACCGATCTCGGCTTCATCAACGGAAATGTGAGGACCCGCGCCGAGCTGCCTCTTGTGCTCGGACATGAGATCAGCGGCCGCGTCCTGGAAGCGGGTGAGGACGCCCGAGACTGGGTGGGCAAGGACGTCCTCGTGTCACCGGTCATCCCGTGCGGAATCTGCGAACTGTGCTCGTCGGGCCGGGGAAACGTGTGCAGCAATCAGAAGCTGCCCGGCAACGATCTCGACGGCGGCTTCGCCACCCACGTGACGGTGCCAGCCGCCGGTCTCTTCGCGGTTGAAGACCTGCCGGCGGCGTACGAGCTCGCCGACTTCTCCGTAGTAGCCGACGCCGTGACCACACCGCTCCAGGCCGTACGGCGGGCAGAGGTCTCTGAGGGAAGCTTCGTGGTTGTAGTCGGCACCGGGGGTGTCGGGACCTATGCCTGCCAGATCGCCGCGACCAGTGGCGCAAGTGTTGTGGCTGTGGACATCGAAGACGCCCGCCTCGATCCACTCCTCGAACATGGGGCAGCCGCGACGGTGAACGCGCGAGACCTCTCACCGAGGGAGGTTCGGGACCGGATCCGGGACCACGCTGACTCGCTGGGAATGCCGCGCACAGGCTGGAAGATCTTCGAGTGTTCCGGGACTACTGCCGGCCAGGAGACCGCCTTCGGCCTGCTCGGCCCGGCCGCCACGCTGGCGGTGGTCGGGTTCACCCGGGAGAAGGTTTCCGTCAGGTTGTCGAACCTGATGGCTTTCGATGCCACTGCCTTTGGTAGTTGGGGCTGCCCACCGGAGCGGTATCCCGAAGCCATCGATCTGGTCACATCCGGCAAGGTTGACCTACTTCCCTTCACCCGCAAGGTCCCGATGAGCGATCTCGCAAAGGTCCTCGCGGAAGAAAACGGCCGGAGCGACCCCCGGCGAATGATCCTCGTCCCATGAAAGGCGATGCAACCATGGACTATGTAAACCACGATCTGGTGCCGGACCACGACTTCGGTGACATCCTCTACGAGGAGCGCCCGGTGTTCGACATCAGCGGCATACCTGTCGACGGCTTGCATGCGGTCTGGATAATTCTGAACAACCCCGAGCAGCTCAACTCGTACACAACCGAAATGGTCAAGGACGTCATCCTCGCTTTTCGCCGCGCTTCGGTTGATCGGGCCGCCGTGGCGGTGGTCTTCACCGGCACCGGCGACCGGGCGTTCTGCACCGGTGGGAACACCGAGGAATACTCCGAGTATTACGCCGGCCGACCCGGTGAATACCGGCAGTACATGCGTCTGTTCAACGACATGGTCTCGGCGATTCTTGCTTGCGACAAGCCGGTCCTCAATCGCGTGAACGGCATGCGGATCGGCGGCGGGCAGGAGATTGGTATGGCCTGCGACTTCACTCTCGCCTCCGACCTCGCCAGGTTCGGCCAAGCCGGGCCCAAACACGGCTCCGCTCCGGATGGGGGCTCGACCGATTTTCTCGACCTATACGTGGGCTGGACCGAAGCCATGGCCAGTTGTGTCCTCTGCGAGCCATGGAGCGCTCATCAGGCGCTTCGTCTTGGCCTCGTCAACGATATATTCCCGGTGCTCAAGGTCAACGGAGAATTCGTTCCCAATCCACTCGTGGTCACCGATCGCTACCTCGATGAGTGGGGCAAGATCATTCACGGGACTCCACAGGTTGGTGAGGCTATGGCTGCGGGCAAGGCGCTGCTGAAGTCGGGGACCATCGATTTCGAACGACTGGACGAGGGTGTCGATTCGATGGTGACCAAGATCCTCTACACGATGCCTGACTGCACTCTGAAGACGACCGAGTCGCTTCGAAAGAAGAAGCTCGAGCACTGGGACGCGAACCGCGAAACGAACCGGGCGTGGCTTTCGCTCAACATGATGACGGAGGCCAAAGCAGGATTCCAAGCGTTCCATCGCGGCTCGCGGGAAGTCGGACGGGAAGTCGATTTCATCGACCTCCGCCGCCGTCTCGCCGCCGGGGAAACGTGGGGCGACGATCTCATCAGGTCCGTCTCACCACAACACAAGTCAGGTTCGTGAGCGACGCCTGGGTCCGTCACGACGTGTCGGAAGAAGGGGCGGTTCACACAATCACGCTCGACAAGGCTCCAGGAAACGTGATCGACATCGCTCTCTGCAGCCAGCTTCGACCAGCCATGGAAGCGGCAGCGGGGGCCCGCGAGGGCAAGGTCCTGGTTCTCCGCGGAGCCGGGAAGAACTTCTCGTTCGGCGCGAGTGTCGAAGAGCACCTCCCCGACAGGGCACCGGACATGCTGGGCGCTCTCGGTGGTGTCGTCCGTGACTTGATCGGGTTTCCTTACCCAACGGTTGCAGGAGTTCAGGGGAGCTGCCTAGGGGGTGGTCTCGAAATCGCCCTCGCCTGCGGCATCCTGATCGCGGAGGAGGGCGCAACCCTGGCCACTCCTGAGATCCAGCTCGGAGTCTTACCCCCGGCGGCAACCGCTTTGTTGTCGACCCGGGCTGCCGAGGAGGTGATCCTCACCGGCCGCAGTTTTACGGCGGAGGAGGCCCGGCACATGGGAATCGTCAACCTGATTGCGGCGGAGGGCAACCTGGACAGCGAAATAGCCGCCTTCGTAGGTAAACACTTCGTTCCCCGGTCGGCTCTCTCGCTGCGCCTTGCTACAAGGGCGGTCAGAGACACCCGACGCCCGGAGGTCGAGAGAAGACTCGACGAAGCTGAGCGTCTCTACCTCGAAGAACTGCTGCCGACCCACGACGGTGTAGAGGGCATCAGAGCCTTCATGGAGAAACGGTCTCCGCTGTGGAGGAATGCCTAGGTGCTCTCCAACGTAAGTACGGTCGCATGTTTCGGCGAGACAGGGGCGTCGCCTCGCAAGAACGCAGGACGAAGGCGCACCCGCAGCGGTGCGTCGAGGACGAGGACACCGCGAGCGGCGTCATCTGTCCGTTGAAACGTCAGCGTATTTGCGTTGGGGGGCACTGAACAACTCACGGAAGGGAAAGATGGTGAACGACAGGTCAGATACGGCAACGCGGATGCTTCGAGACGAGCATCAGCTCATCCTGGGCGTCGTCGACGTCCTCGACGAGACACTCAGCAAGCCGGATTCGGCATCGGACCCGGACTTCGATGTGGTCGATCGTTGCATCTCGTTCTTCCGATTGTTTGCCGACGCCTGTCATCACGGGAAAGAGGAGGATCTCCTCTTTCCCGAGCTCATTGAGCACGGGATGCCCGGGGACGAAGGTCCGATAGCTGTGATGCTCAGTGAGCACCAGCAGGGAAGACTCTCCGTGCGGGGAATGGCCGAAGCGATAGATGGCGCCAGATCGGGAGACGAGAATGCGATGTCAGCCCTTCGGGCCCATTCCGACGACTACATCCATCTCATCAGGGCCCACATCGGCAAGGAGGACAACATTCTCTTCAACATGGCGGACGACATGGTTCTCGGCGAGGCCTGTCGGGTGCTCTGCGACCGCTACGACGTGGTTTGTTCGCGCCGGTTCGAGGGCCAGACGAAGGACGACCTGGAGATAATGGCCGCTTCTCTCATGGCGGGCCAGCCAGGTAGCTCTTAGCGCCGCACTACCTCGAGTTGCGAAGAGCGAGAGCCACAGCTTCGGTTCTGCTGTGTACTTCGAGCTTCTTGAGGATGTGCTGGACGTGGTTGCGCACAGTCGCGGGCGACATGAAAAGGCTCTTGGCAATCGCTGAGCCATCCAAGCCCTCGGTCAGCAAGTGGAGGACCTCGTTCTCGCGCGGCGTCAGACGACTCAATACAGAAGCCTTCTCCTCGGTTGCGAGGCTCCACCCCGCCAGCCGCTCGACAACCAAGCGTTCCAGCTCAGGTGGCAGGGACATCTCCCGAACCAAATGCACGAGCCGGCACTGGTGGCGGATCTCGGGCGGCGGAATGATTGTGGTGGCGCTCAGCCACAGAGTCTTTCCATCCGCCGTGCGCCCGATCACCTCACGGGTCG
>QIDW01000368.1 GCA_003230435.1 Acidimicrobiia bacterium
GCACCACAAAACGCCACCTCTCCTTTTTCGAGATGATGGGCAACTTCAGCTTTGGTGACTACTTCAAGGAGAAGGCCATCCCCTGGGGCTATGAGTTCTGCACCGAGACTCTTGGTCTCGACCCCGAGCGCATGTGGTACACGGTCCACGAGACCGATGACGAAGCCGCCGAGGTTTGGATAGACGGTGTTGGTGTCCCCGCCGAACGGGTGCAACGCGGCGGCAACGACAACTTCTGGCAAATGGGTGTGCCCGGTCCCTGTGGCCCGAGCTCTGAGATCTTTTGGGACCGAGGCGAGGAGTTTGGCCATGCAGGTGGGCCCATTGGCGGTGATGAGGATCGGTACGTAGAAATCTGGAATCTGGTGTTCATGCAGAACGTCCAGGATGAGCCGTACCACGTTGTAGGCGATCTCCCTGCAAGGAGCATCGACACCGGCATGGGGCTCGACCGCATAGCTGCCGTTCTCCAAGACGTGTCGTCAGTGTTCGACATCGACACAACGCGCGAGGTGTTGCGAACCGCCGAGAGGTACACACGCCTCGTGTATGGAGCGAACGAGAGATCTGACGTGTCTCTCCGGATCCTTGCGGATCACGGGCGGGCGGTCACGTTCCTCATCGGAGACGGCGTGGTGCCGTCCAATGATGGACGAGGATACGTCCTGAGACGGGTACTTCGACGGGCGGTTCGTCATGCCTGGCAATTCGGTGGTGAGGGACTGATCATCCCCCAGCTTGTCGAGTCGACCGTTGAGCTCATGGGCGACGCATATCCAACACTTGCGGAGAAGAAGGACTTCATCCTTGACGTCGTCATCCGTGAGGAGGAGCAATTCAGAAGGACCCTCGAGTCTGGTCATCAACTGCTTGACACCGAGTTGTCCGAGGGTCAGGGCCGGTTGAGTGGCCCGGCGGCGTTCAAACTTCATGACACATTCGGATTCCCGATCGATCTGACCAAGGAGATTGCCGCCGAGCGCGGGGTCGACGTCGACCTCGAAGGCTTTGATGTGGAGATGTCAGCGCAGAGAGAACGCGCCCGCGCCGCGTGGAAGGGGGGGGATGCGGTTGAAGCAGCCGAGGTCTACCGGGGGGTTCTCGACGTTGGTGGTCTGACGGAGTTTGTCGGTTATGACAACGAAGTCTCCGACGGTGTCCTTCTATCGCTGGTGTCCGACGCTGAGACCCTCGATCGCGCCGAGGAGGGTCGGGAGGTCGAGATTTTTCTCGACAAGACTCCTTTTTATGCTGAATCCGGTGGCCAGGTTGGCGACACGGGCATCATTGAAACAGAGACCGGCTCGGCGGTGGTGGTCGACACCCAACACGCAATCCAGGGCCTCCATGGTCACCGTGCCAAGGTCACCAACGGCTACCTCGCTGTGGGTCAAACCGCTCGGACATCCATCGACAGTCCGCGGAGAGAAGCCACACGCAAGAGCCACACCGGGACCCATGTTCTTCATTGGGCGCTGAGAGATGTCCTTGGCGATCATGCGGAACAGGCCGGGTCGTTGGTTCAACCCGGTCGGATTCGCTTCGACTTCTCCCATTTCTCTCAGGTTGGGACTGAGGAACTTGCGGAAGTGGAACTCGAGGTCAACGCCAGGCTGGTCGCGAACAACGGGGTGACAACCACGGTGACTTCAAGACAAGACGCTGAGAAGATGGGGGCACTGGCCTTCTTCGGCGACAAATACGGGGAGACGGTTCGTGTCGTCAAGGTTGGGGAGTATTCGACCGAATTCTGCGGCGGTACCCACACGTCGAGTTCGGGACAAGTCGGTCCTCTGGTGCTGCTTTCGGAGTCGTCGATCGGCTCCAATCTGAGGCGCGTCGAGGCATTGACCGGGATGGCCGCCTACGACCATCTTGTCTCAGTTCGTGGAGCGCTCGACCGCGCCGGAGGCCTGTTGAGGGTTCCACCGAACGATGTACCGGGTCGTCTCGAGCAACTGCTCGACAAGGTCGCAGGTTTGGAGAACGATCTCGACGCCATTCGCACCCAGAACCAGGGTTCGGTTGCCGAGGAGCTGGCGGCTGGAGCGGACAGGGTTGGTGAGTCGGACCTGGTCGTAGCCGACGCCGGCGAGATCAGCGGCAATGAGCTACGCCAACTCGCCCTTGGGGTTCGAGATCGGCTAGCAGGTTCCGCTGCGGTCGTCGTTGGCTCGAGTGCCGATGGAAAGGGGGCTCTGGTCGCCGTTGTAACCAAAGATCTGGTGGGCAAAGGTGTTTCTGCCGCCGAGCTGATTGGAGATGCGGCGCGCGAGCTGGGAGGCGGAGGGTCAAGGGACCCCGAGCTTGCTCAAGCGGGTGGCCCTAACGGCGGGCAGCTCGCCGTTGCCTTGGAGAAGGCCAGGACGGTGGCCTACCAGGCCATAGCTGCGTTGTGACCCGATATCTCGGCGTCGACTACGGGACAAAACGAGTGGGGCTGGCAATAAGCGATCGGCTTGGGCTTACAGCCCGGCCTCTCGAAGTGGTGGCGCGGGCCGCTGTGGTCAAGCGAGTTCAAGAACTACATGAGGAATACACAGTCACGACGATGGTTGTCGGCCTACCAACCGGGCTCGCCGGCCAGGAAGGGGCTTCAGCTGCCGGCGCCCGGGCCCTGGGTGATGAGCTTTCGGCTGCAACGGGAATTCCTGTCGAGTACCTCGATGAACGCTTCACCTCGAAGCTGGCGGAGGACGTATTGCTCCAATCAGGAATGAAGAGAAGCGAACGACGTGCAACAGTGGACAAGGTCGCTGCTGCCATCATCCTTCAGGACTACCTGGACAATCAGGGCGCCAAAGGGAACCACGAAGCCGGTTAAAACGTCGAACATCTGAAACCCGATATGACTCTCGAACCTGTACCCGAACGGCCCGTCTGGGCCAGGATCCTCAAGATCGGCCTGGCCATCGGCATGGTCGTTTTGACCGCCGTATTGGTGATCGGTGGCGCCTCGTACCTGGGTCGGCAGGTCGGCGCAGCTCTTGGTTCAGAGGAGGTGACGAGTGCACCCATCGATGTGGAGCCGGGGCAACCCGTCGAGATCGTGATTTCCAGCGGCTCGTCAGGACAGGACATCGGTGCGATGCTCGCGGCGCAGGGAGTCGTGCGTTCGGCCCTCGAATTTGAGGTGGCCGTTCGCAACGTCGATGCGGCGCAGCAACTTCAGGCCGGGACGTACGCTCTCACTACCTTGATGGACCCCGCGGAAGTGGTGGCGTTTCTTGTCGCCGGACCCGCGCCGGCAGTGTACAGAGTCACGGTGATCGAAGGCCTCCGGGTTGAGGAGGTGCTCGTTGCTCTTGCCGAGATGACACCACACGAATACCCGGATTTCGAGGAAGCCCTGATCAACGGGGATGTGGTGACTTCGTTGCGCGCCATGCCCGAGCAATCCACGTTGTCCGACTGGGAAGGGTTGCTCTTTCCTGATACCTACGAGTTCTCGAGGAATGCTGGCCCCGAATCGATTCTGCAGAGGATGGCTTCCACGATGGAGCAGCGGGTCAACAGCATCGATTGGTCGGATTGGAGGTCTCTCGGGTACACCGAGTATGAAGGGATCGTTCTCGCGTCGCTGATCGAGGCCGAGGTCCTGCTGGACGAGGAGCGCCCCATTGTCTCGAGTGTCATTCACAATCGGCTCGCTGAGGGGATGAAACTGGAGATCGACGCCACCGTCCTGTACGCCTTGGGCACTCGGGATGTGACCCGCTTCGACCGAGCTGTCGGTTCGCCCTACAACACATATGGGGTTCTTGGACTGCCGCCGACTCCAATCGCGTCGCCCGGCAAAGCCTCTCTTGCAGCGGCTGCCTCACCTGAAATAACGGAGTACTTCTACTACGTGCTGTCCGACCTAGATGGCAGGCATGCTTTTGCGACAACTCTCGACGAGCACGTCAACAATGTGAACCAGGCTAGAGAAGACGGCGTTTTGCCTTAGCGGCGATGGGTACGTAGCAGTCCTGGTTTACTGGATCTCGATGACTCATGTCTATCGATTCGCCCTGCTTGGTGATCCTGTTGGACACTCGCGATCGCCGGCGATCCACGCGGCTGCCCTGAAGCTGACCGGGCTCGCTGGCGAATACAAGGCGATCACGGCGAACAAACAGGTCCTCGAGAAGACTCTCGCCGATCTGCGGTCAGGTGCCATGGACGGGATAAACGTCACGATGCCGCTGAAACGAATCGCTTTTGAGCTTGCCGATGACACGACATCTGAAGGCAAACTCGCAGGGTCTATCAACACCTTGATGAGGGGCGAAGGCGGTCTCGTTTTGGGCCACTCGACCGATGCTGTCGCATTCCGCGAGATATTCGAGGATGACGGATTCAAAGGCCTGAACAGTGTTCTGGTCTTGGGTGCCGGAGGGTCGGCTGCGGCGGCATTGGCATCTTCGGCAGGGAGAACCGTCTACCTGTCGGCTCGAAGCCCGGAAAGCGCACAGGCTCTGACGGCCACATTCGATCCCGCCGGTGTCGTCCCCTGGGGCGCAGGCGTCGCCGGCGCTTTGGTTGTCAACGCCACACCATTGGGAATGTCAGGTGAACGTCTCCCGGACGGAGTGCTCGACGTGGCTGGAGCCCTTGTAGACCTGCCATATTCCGGCACAGCCACTCATGCGACCACTGAGGCCATGGGACGGGGGATACCTGCAGTTGATGGGTTCGAATTCCTGGCCCGGCAAGCAGCGGCGTCGTTCCGCTGGTGGACCGGGGAGAACGTAGACTTCGCCAAGTTGGCCGAACTCGCAAGAAACGTCTAAAGAGCCACTGGAATAAGACCGAAATTGAGACGAGGCTTTTCGAGAACAAGGAGCTGAAGGTGTCTCTTTCTGGGAACTTGGGATTTGTATCGCTAGACGAGGTGCTCCGTCTGTTGAGCCGCTCAAACCAAAAGGGTTCGGTGGACGTCAGAGGGCAGGGAGTGAGAGGCCGCATATTCGTAACCAAAAGCGGGGTGGCTCTGGCCACCACCTCCGACGACGAGGGAATGCATCGCCATCTGATCAAGTCCGGCCTGGTGGATGACGACTTTCTGCTGAGTGTCGAGTCCGGTGAGACGACCCTTGCTGCAATCGTGGAGAAGAGCGGTGGCGCCATCGTGGATCTCCTCAGGGAGATGACCGTCGAGAGCGTCTATCAACTTGGCCTCAACGGGGACTCCTTCGATGTTGAAGAAGGCGAGGAGACGCGTTACGCCAGCCCCAAGCCGTTCGATCTCGAGTCGATCATTGATGATTCCAAGCAACGGCTCACAGACTGGGCTGAGGTCTCAAAGACTGTTTCCGATCTTGACGGCGTCATGAGCATCTCCCGAGATCTTGGTGAGCGAGACGAAGTCAGCATCAATCGGGACGCCTGGCGCGTACTCAGCGAGATCGGATCGGGTTCAAGCGTGGTCTCGATTGCCAGAGAGTTGGGCACCACTGATTTCTGGGCAGCGCGTGTCGCTGCCGACCTCATCGACGATGAGCTTCTCGCCGTCGCCGAAATCGAGTCAGATGAGGAAGTGCAGATACCCGTCGACGGCCTCCCATCTTTCGCTGAGCCGAAGGCTGACACCGAGACTGTTGATGAGGGATTGGGTCCCGACCAGTCATGGTGGGAGGAGCCAGGGGACGAGGATTCCGAAACCGAAGCTGAAGAGGTTGCGGAGGACCAAGCGGCCGAGGTCAAGTCGACCTCGATCTTTGGAGCGTATGCACCTGGGGCCTCGGAAGAGCCTGCGGCCGTCGTCAAAGAGGACCTGTCCGAGGTCCCGACGGTGAGCGAAGATGACGAAGACGGCGAGGTTGAGGAAGACACCGAAGCCTTTCTCGAGAAGGTGTTCTCCGAGCTCGACTCCCCGACCGATGTGGAAGAAGAGGGTTACGGGTTGCTCCGCCGACGTCGCCTGGGTGCCGCAAGGGACTCCTCGGGTGACGCCTAAAACACTGCTCTAGCCAAACAGGTCACTAGGTTGCTCCGGCGATGACCACAGTCGTCGTTGCACTTATTGGTTTTGGCCTCGGTTTGGCCGCACACGACCTCGCGATTCAGGGTCTCACCGAGAACCGCCTGCTGCGTCCG
>QIDW01000237.1 GCA_003230435.1 Acidimicrobiia bacterium
GTGACGGCGCCGATTGTCATAGGCCGCGACCATCTCGACTCCGGCTCGGTCGCATCCCCATACCGGGAAACCGAGGCGATGGCCGACGGATCAGATGCGATCGCCGACTGGCCCATCCTCAATGCCATGCTCAACGTCTCGTCGGGCGCCGCCTGGGTTGCCGTTCACCATGGCGGTGGGGTCGGAATTGGGAACTCGATCCACTCCGGGGCCCAGGTCGTGGCCGACGGCACAGAGCAGGGGGCGTTCCGGGTCGAACGCGTCCTCACCAACGACCCGGGCACCGGCGTGATGCGACACGCCGACGCAGGTTATGAGAAGGCCAAACAGGTCGCCCGAGATCGCGGAGTCGACATACCGATGCTTGATCCCGATGCCTGATCCGGGCTGGCCTCGCGCCGACATCTGGCTGGCACAGGACCACCCGGATCCCGACGTCCTGGTGGTCGGGGTGCCCTCCGCCAAGGCCTCGCTGACTCCGTCGCGAGCCGACCTGACACCGCTTGCTCTTCGTGATCGTCTGGCAGGGTTTTCCACCTTCCACAGCGAGTGGGAGGCAAACCTCGCTGATGTGGCCGTCCGGGACGTTGGCAACTGGCCGGTCTCCGAGCTTGGCATGTACACGATGCCCGAGGCGGTGAGAGGGTTGGCGACCGAGCTCCCCGACGTTCCCCTCACTCTCTTCGTCGGCGGCGACAACGCCATCACCCGTCCTCTGGTCGCGGGCATGACTGACGACCTAACGCGAGTGGGTGTCATCACATTTGACGCCCATCACGACGTGCGCTCACTCGACAACGGGCCGACCAATGGGACCCCGATTCGCGGTCTGATAGAGGAGGATGGTCTCCCCGGTGGCAACGTGGTCCAGATTGGCATCCACTCCTTTGCCAATTCGGCGGAGTACCGGGCCTATTGCAACAAAGCAGGCATCGAGGTGGTAACCGTCGAAACCGTGGAGCGAGAAGGCATCCGTAGCGTCATCGACGGTGTCTTTTCCACCTTGGCCGGGCGATGTGACTCCATCTACGTCGACGTTGATCTCGACGTGCTCGATCGCATCTTCGCCCCTGCCTGTCCGGGCGCCAGTCCTGGTGGTTTGAGCATCCGCCAACTCGCCCAGGGGGTCCGCCTTTGTGCCCGTCACCCCAAGGTCCGGGCGATGGACTTTGTAGAGGTTGATGCCGGGGCGGATACCAACGGCGTGACACTCGACTCCACCGCCCACGTTTTCCTGTCTGTCGTGGCGGGTTATAGCGAACGCTGATGCAACCAGGCCAATGAGTATGGGGTTCTAGACCTAGCCGCCGCTGACCACTTCACCGGCATCATTTGACACCTCGTCCGCCTCGCGATCCTCGAGAAATCCATGGGGAAGACGCACCGGGCGTGGTCCATGACTGTGCCCACGGACCATCCGATTGGCTTCCTCAGGGAACGGGACATCCGGGTCGAGCCTCCCGACCAGGACCGTCAACTCTTCGACCGAGGCCACCCTGGCAAAGCCATCACGAAGCACCGGTCCCGCGGGGAACCCCTTCAGGTACCACGAGGGGTGCTTGCGAAAGAGGTTGAGACCGGTTTTCTCTCCGAAGTGATCAACCAGCAGTTGGGTGTGCCGGATCATGATCTGACCCACCCCACCGAGATTTGGCGGCTCCTGCGGCTCACGTCCAGCGAACACGTCGGCCAGGTCCCGGAACAGCCATGGACGGCCGAGGCACCCGCGACCCACGACGACTCCGTCGCAGCCGGTCGAGCTCATCATCGCAAGCGCGTCATCCGCCGTCCAGATGTCACCGTTGCCGAGTACGGGCACGGTGGTCACCACCTCCTTCAACTCCCGAATTGCCGACCAATCCGCCTCGCCCGAATACAGCTGACGGGCGGTCCGGGCGTGGAGAGCAACTGCGGCAACCCCCTCCTCTTCGGCTATCAAACCGGTTTCGATGAAAGTCAGGTGCTCCTCATCGATGCCCCGCCGAAACTTCACCGTCACGGGAACTTCACCGGCGTTGCCCACCGCGGCGCGGACTACGGAGCGAAACAGGTTGGTCTTCCATGGGAGGGCGGCCCCTCCTCCGTGTTTCGTCACTTTGCCCATTGGACAGCCGAAGTTCATGTCGATGTGATCGACTCCGAGATTCTCAACAAGAAAGGCGACCGCCTCTCCAAGAGCACCAGGATCGGTGCCATAGAGTTGAATCGACCTGGGGACCTCGTCGTCGTCGAAACGTGCGAGGGCCAGCGTCTTCTCACTCTTCTCCACAAGGCTTCTGGCGCCGATCATCTCCGACACATAGAGACCCGCTCCAAACTCGCGGCAGAGCCGGCGGAAGGGAGCGTTGGTCACGCCGGCCATCGGAGCAAGGACCACTGGAGGGTCGACCACAATCGGGCCAATCTGAAACGACATTGCAAACAAGGATATTGGAGAAAGCCCCGATCGGGTTTCTCTCGGGACGGCGGGCGACTATTTCACGAAGTAGGTTCGGACCATGACCATCAGCAAGGTCGTTGGCGCACGCGAGGCCGTTTCGGTCATTCGGGACGGAGACGTAGTAGCGAGTTCGGGTTATGGGGGCCACGGAGTCGCCGAGGAGGTCCTCGTCGCACTCGAGCAGCGGTTCATCGAAGATGCATCACCGAGAGACCTGACGCTGGTGTGGGCCGGCGGACAAGGGGATATGGAGGACAGAGGTCTCAACCATCTTGGCCACGTTGGCCTGTTGAAGAGGACCATCGGTGGCCACTACGGGTTGGTGCCGAAGATCGCCGCCCTGGCTGTGGACGAGAAGGTCGAGGCCTACAACCTTCCGGAGGGAGTGCTGGTTCATCTCTATCGAAATATCGGCAGCGGTGCACCCGGAATCCTGTCGACGATTGGGATCGGCACTTTCGTCGACCCACGGATCGAGGGAGGGAAAGTAAACAAATCGGCCGTGGACGACATCGTCGAGGTCACCAAGAGGGGAGACGACACGTGGCTGTTCTATCGCGGGTTTCCCATCGATGTTGCGATCATCCGCGGCACAACCGCCGATCCGTTTGGCAACCTGACAATCGAGCGAGAGGCGGCCACCCTCGAAACGCTAGATCTGGCCATGGCCGCTAAGGCATCCGGAGGTTATGTCATCTGCCAGGTTGAGCGTGTCGCAGAAGCCGGATCACTTGACTCACGTGACGTTCAGGTCCCGGGCATCCTTGTTGATGCGATCGTGGTAGCTGAGTCTGACCGCCATCAGCAGACCTGGGATACCGGCTACGACCCCGCCATGTCCGGGGAAATTCGAATACCGGTTGAGACCTTGGAGCCACTTCCCCTGGATGCTCGCACGGTGGTCGCGCGACGAGCCGCACTAGAACTCGAAGCCGACGCTGTGGTCAACATCGGAGTAGGCCTCTCAGAACTCGTTGGACGCGTGGCTGGTGACGAGCGAATCCAGGACCTCGTTACGTTCACGATTGACACCGGCGTCATCGGCGGCATCCCGTTGAGTGGTTTCGGCTTTGGTGGAGCGGTGAACAGAGAAGCCGTGATCGATCACGCCTCAGCCTTCGACTTCATCGATGGCGGAGGATTGGACACAGTATTCCTCGGACTGGCCGAGTGTGATGGCAACGGCGATGTGAATGCGAGCCGGTTCGGCCAGCGGATCGCAGGGTGCGGCGGGGCAATCAATCTCACTCAGCGAACACGAAACGTTGTGTTTCTGACGCCGTTTTCCAGCGGCGGACTGGATGCAGACATCGAAGACGGCCGTCTCACCATCAGCAAGGAAGGCCGTTTCTGCAAGTTCGTCGACAAAGTCTCCCAGATCACCTTCAGTGCCAACTTTGCAAACGATCGTGGGCAGAACATCACTTTCATCACGGAACGCTGTGTCTTTCGGCTTGGCCCTTCCGGTCTCGTCCTGACAGAGATAGCCCCTGGAGTTGATCTCCAAAACGAGATCCTCGACCTTCTCCCTTTCCAACCGATGGTCGACGGTCCGACTGCGATGGACAGTGCTCTATTCCTCCCCGGCTTGATTGGTCTGCGAAGACGCATGCTCGAGCTTCGCATCGAGGACCGAATCAGCTATGACGAGGACTCCAACATCGTTTTCATGGACTACTCGGGGATGCACGTGCGGTCGTCGGAAGATGTTCAGCGCATCGTGGACGTGGTGGATGGGTTGCTCGGACCGCTCAACCGGCGGGTCAATGCGATCGTCAACTATGACCGATTTCAACTCGATGAGGCCGCTGTTGATGAGTACGCCGACGCAGTTCGCTACGTCCAGGAGAAGTACTACCGCGTGGGTGGTGTGACTCGGCACTCCACGAACGCGTTCATGAGGCTGAAACTCGGTCGCGAGCTCGAGAGGCGCGAGCTGAAACCGTCGATCTACGCGAGCCGGGAAGGAGTCGACAAGGACACTAGGAGCTGAGTCGGAGACGCCGGGAGTACGGATAGATCGAAACGATCTCGCCCGACAGTATCCGGTCTTTCACACCGTTCCACCAGGAAGCCTGAAGCAGGTCGGAGTGAGCATCCATGAACACCGTTCGTAGCTCCCCGGATAGACCAAGAAACGAGGAAAATTCGGATGGGAATACGTCATGAGGGCCCAGCGGGAACCATGGCATCGCCGACATCTCGTCCTCGATTGACTCGGCCGTCGGTAAGTCACGAAAGTTGCAGTTGCGAATCTCGGTCAGTTCGTCGTAGTCATAGAAGACGACTCTTTCGTTCCTCGTGACCCCGAAGTTCTTGATGAGGAGGTCGCCAGGAAAGATGCCTGTCACCGCCAGGTCACGGATCGCATTTCCGTAGTCGATCACGGCGCTCCGTCCTAGGTCGGCCGTTGTCTCACGGACGTACACATCAAGGGGAATGACACGGCGCTGCACGTAGGCCAGGCTGATCTCCACCGTCTCTCCGTCACGTCGCACAGTCCTCGAGCACTCGTCCAGCAACGAGTCGAGCAGCGCCGTATCGAACCGATCCGCCGGAAACTGGAGGTGTTCGAACGACTGAGAGTCGACGAGCCGACCCGCCCTGTCGTGATGGAATACCAGCCGGTACTTCTCCATCACCTGGCTAGGGGTCATCGTCTTCTGTGGTGGGAACTTGTCTTTGATCACCTTGAACACCATCTCGAATCCGGGAAGTGTGAGGACCGACATGACAAGGCCTTTCTTTCCCGGGGGTTCGATGAAAACGTCGTCACTCGTAGCGAGATGCGATCTCAGCTCCCGGAACAGCTCCGTTTTGCCATGCCGCGTCTGCCCCATCGAGATGTAGAGCTCGGATAGCCGCTTCCGCGGGACCTGGTCGCTGATGAACCGGATGAGGTCGTATGGCCGCTCCTCTTCAACGTGGAAATAGGAGTGGGCGAACGAGAAGAGAATCGAAATGTCATCCTCGTGGAGGAGCACGGCGTCGACCGAAATCCCCTCCTCCGGGTTCTCCAGTGCCAGAGCAAAGGGCACGGCCAAGGTGCCTGAGTAGATGCGACCGAGAAGGTATGCGCCTTTCCCCCGATAGAACACCGACTTGGCCACATCGAGGCGGTCGATGCTCGGTTCGAGTCCCAAAGACACCAAACGACTCTCGATCTCATCGGCGACCCGCAGCACATCCCCATCAAGGTCGGCGAACCGAGCGCCGAATGCCGGTGAGGTCAGAACGGAACGAATGAGATCGCTCGTGCTGGTCTTGTCTTCGTAAGTTCGAAACGCCGAGTCCCGGCTCTCGGTTGGCGGGGTGCTGAAGTGCGTGTCGACGAATTCGATCCTCGGATCCACTCCCACGGTGGCGAAGGTTCGTCGCGTGATGCTGTTGAAGAAGGTCTCGGCCAGCTCAAAGTCCTGCCGCACCATGGCGAACCCGGAGAACGTCGCCTTCATGGCGGCCCAAACACCTTTGTCATAAAGACGGTCGTCGAGAAGCCCGGCGACTGTGTCGGCCGTCTCCCACGCAACCGTGCCATAGAGGTCGAGACGCTCAGCGGCGTCCCCAGCCATCCCGGTCCAGTCCCGGGTCTCGAAACGCAATTTGGCGCGCCTCGTGATCGCACCGAAGCGGT
>QIDW01000433.1 GCA_003230435.1 Acidimicrobiia bacterium
CGGCGGCGGCGGCCTGAATCCGGTCTGGAGATGACGATGCGAGCTTTGGTAAAACATCCAGACGAGGTTGGCTTTCGGCTCGAAGAGATACCGACTCCCGAGCCGGGACCCGACGAGGTATTGATCCAGGTTCACACCACCGGCATATGCGGGACTGATCTCCACATCTATGAGTGGGATGATTGGGCGCAAGCGACGATCCCGGCTCCCATGACCGTGGGACACGAGTTCTCTGGCTACATCACTGGTATCGGATCAAATGTCTCCGGCTTCATCGAAGGAGAATTGGTGAGTGCCGAAGGCCACGTCGTCTGCGGGCACTGCCGTAACTGTCTGGCGGGTAGGAGGCACCTGTGTCAGCAACCCAAGGGCATCGGCGTGAGCATTCCGGGAGCGTTTGCAGACTATCTGGTTGTCCCCAAGGGCAACGTCTGGCGTCACATCGAAGGCATCGAGCCTGAGATAGCGGCATTGTTCGATCCTTTTGGGAACGCGGTGCACACCGCCCTCAAGTTCCCTGTGCTGGGTGAGGATGTGCTCATTACGGGTGTCGGCCCAATTGGCCTCCTTGCCACCGCGGTCGTCAACCATGCAGGAGCAAGGAATGTCGTGGCCACCGACATAAATCCTTTTCGTCTCGACCTGGCCAGGCGCATGGGGGCGAGTCGAGCCGTGGATGCTCGCACGGACGATCTTCAACAGGTCCAGAAGGATCTTGGGATGACGGAGGGCTTTGATGTGGCTCTCGAGATGTCAGGTAACCCACGGGCTCTCCAGGACATTCTCGATAACACCATTCATGGAGCGAATGTGGCCATTCTGGGGATTCCCTCCGAGCCGTTCGCAATCGACTGGTCGATCGTGATCTTCAACATGCTCAACCTCAAGGGCGTCTACGGCCGTGAGATGTTCGACACCTGGTACAAGATGAACGTCCTGGTTCAGTCAGGACTCGACATTTCTCCGGTCATCACTCATCGTTTCGACGCCGAGGAGTACGAAGAAGCCTTTGTCGCTTTGCAAGGCAGCGAATCGGCAAAGGTGCTGCTCAACTGGTCGGACTAGTCCCGGTTGAATCATGCCAGGCTCTTCGGACAGGGTATTAGACGTGACTATCGATCCAGTCGACGATGTCTGAGACGACCTCGGGTCCCTCAGGCTCGTTCAGGATCTCGTGTCGCAAGCTCGGGTAGAGCTTGCGCTCGACACCTGGAAGAGATTCCAGGGATGCCGAGGACTGTGGGGGGACAACCGAGTCCAACCCTCCGTGGAGTACCAGCGTCGGCAGGTCAAGGTTGTCACAGTTTGCGGCAACATCATCCATAGCCGCGAACAAAGCGGCACCGAGCCGGGTAGTGGACTTTGGGTGAACGAGCGGGTCAGCGAAGTATGCCTCTGCCACCGCCGGGTCGCGTGACAGTTGCTCGCCTTTGAGGCCGTTGGGTAGGGACAGAGTGGGCACGACCTTGGCGACTACGGGTGCGATAGCTCTCTGCCATGCCGCCCCCCCAGCCAGGGCAGGAGCCGATACCACCACGAGATTAGGAGGAGGCCTGTCGCTGGTCGCATAACCGAGGACGAGATTGCCACCCATTGAGTGACCCATCAGAACAACCGGGTGGCCTTGCTCCTTCGCCCACTCGACGTGGGTTTGAATTTGATCGTGGTAGCGGTTCCAGTCGTCTATGTCCCAGCGGTCCCCGCCACTGGCGCCCGCACCAATGAGGTCGAAAGACCGGACATGAAAACCGGCGTCGGACAAAAGCGAACCGGTTCTCTCGTATCGACCGGAGTGCTCGGCGAGTCCATGAACCAGTACGACGGTTGCCTTCGGTTCGTTGCTCGGGGCCCAGTCCCGGACCAACTCGGTGCCGATCGCCTGATGGGCAACTGGTTTGGCGACGCTCTCCAATACCGCTCCTTTTCGGTGTCGGCCGATCCTAAGGACGGTTGTCAGCGAATGTGAATCGGGTGGCATCCTCCGGAAAGTGAGACCAGGCCAATCCCTTTGAGGGCCTCAGTATCCGAAGCCCCCCTGCTAGCTCGTCGTTCCAAGCGTCGCGCGGCGGGGCGTATCCGAGGTCGGCGTACTTGCGCACGAACTCCGCATACAAACGGTTGGCCAGGTCACCAACCACGGGAGATGACGGCTCCGATCGGCCGTAGAGGATGGTGGTTTCGGAGCCGCTTTCGAGATGAAGGGCACAAGCGGTGTTGGTTTGAAGATTGCGTACGTGGCGGGTCATGGGTGATCCGTCGTACCAGAAGGCTCCGTCGAGCCAGACTCCCCAACGAGGAACAACGTGGGGTGTGCCCTCGGGCCGTGTCGTCGAGAGCCAATAGTGGAGTGATTCGATGAGACGAAGTTCGACCGTCACCCAGGAAAGAAGGGGCCCGTCGGGCTTCATTCCATAACCATCAGGCATCTCCGGTCGGTCCACGCGGGGACTGCTCATGTCACAAGCGTGCGCAGAGGTTGGGTGTGGGGACCAGGTTGTGCACACGCAACCGCTACTCGTGTCAGGGCTTGCGGAATGGAGGTGTGGCGAGCCGCCCCGGTACCCAACGGTCGCGGATCTCCACCTCGATGGAGTCCGTTTCCAAATCTGGTGGCGGTGAGATGTAGGCCATTCCCACACCGGTCCCCAGCATTGGGCTCATGTTGCCTGACGTCACATCGCCTTCACCACCTCCGGATGTTCGTATCTTGTATCCGTGGCGTGGTATCCCGCGATCCTGGAGAACGAATCCAGTCAGCCTTCTTCCCACACCATTCTCCTTTTGCTGAACCAGCGTTTCGCGGCCAACAAACTCGTGATCTAGGGACACTGCGAAGTTGAGCCCAGCCTCATAAGGGGTTGTCGTCTCATCGATATCCTCACCCCAAAGGGTAAGGCCGGCTTCGAGGCGGAGTGTGTCACGGGCGCCGAGACCGCACGGAGTGACTCCCGCTTCCACGAGGGACTCGGCCAGCTTCACGCCGGTATTGGGGTCGGTGCAGATCTCTCCGCCGGACTCCCCCGTATAACCAGTCCCCGCCATCGAGATGGTCCCCCCTTCCCACGCGGTTCGGCTCAGCCGGAACCGTCCGGGGACAGCTCCGAGTACGTCCTCGAATACCTCTTTCGCATCTGGTCCCTGGAGGGCGATCAACACTGTCGACATCTGTAGATCGGCCACCTCGCAGCCCGGCTGGGCTGCAAAGGCGTCCATGACCCTCTGCTGGTTGGCGGCATTGGGTAGAACCCAGAACTCATCTGGCGCCCACCACCAGATGATCATGTCATCGATTATCCCCCCGTTGTCATTGAGCATCATCGTGTATTGACAGCGACCTGGCTCGACGCGCTCGATGTCATTGCACAGCAGATTCCGGATAGCGTCGTGGGAACCGAGGCCAGTCAGTTCGAAACGCCCAAGGTGAGTGACGTCAAAGAAGCCGACAGAATCACGCACGGCGCGATGCTCGGCGAGAACAGATTCGTACTGCACCGGCATTTCCCAACCACCGAAATCGACGAAACGCGCTCCGAGTGCAGCGTTGGTTTGGTGCAGCGGTGAGCGATTCATCCGATGAGGCCTCATCTCATCCGATGAGACGCTCACCCCGGTCTTCCAGACGCACTATCTCGGGACGACCGGGTATCCGGGTGAGGGCGGCGGTCTCCTCGAGATGATCCGGTTCCTCGAGTCCGTATTTGACAACCAAATGGAGATAGTCGCGTTGGTAGAAAACTTTGCATCTGATGTCGGGGTGGATGGCCTGGAGACGGCGGACCTTCTTGTTCTTCTTGGTCACGAGTTTTTGGTTCATGGTCGTGATCTCGATGAACAAGTCATCGTCGGGAAGATAGAAGTCGGGCGTGAACCACTTGGTTGGCTCACCTTCTGAGTCGAACTCGATCGGAAAACTTCTGGGCTCGTAGTCCCATGGGACGCCATAGAAATCGAGAAGGAGGGCGAACTGCCGCTCACTGTTGTGGGCGAATTCAGTCTGATATGCCGCGGGGCGGTCTGTGATCAGGGGGCTCCTGCCTTGGTAACCCCGGCGAATTCTGCATCCTCTGGAAATAGCTGGTGAATCGCTCCCTTGACCTCATCCTGCACCGGCCCGATGGCGATACCGAAAACCCCCTGCCCCCTGCGGAAGACGTCGACGACCTCTTCTTCCGAGTGAGCGGCATAGATGGTCTGACCGTCGCTCAGCAGGGTGACGTCAGCCAACGGTTGATCGGAATCGAGTTGCTCCCTGAGAATCAAGACGGCCGAGCGGATCTTCTTGAGACTCATTCCGGCGTCGAGAAGTCTCTTGATCACTTTGAGTTGGACCACGTCCGTGAACGAGTAGAGCCTCTGTGAGCCCGAGCCACTCGCCTGCCGGAGCGCGGGGACGATCAGGTCCGTGCGAGCCCAATAATCAAGTTGGCGGTAGGTGATACCAACCAGCTTGCAGACTTGAGGCGCGCGGTAACCAAGTTCTCGCTCTTGCGTCATTCAATCCTCCGGATTACATGCTTGTAACTCCGCCGATGGGAAAGCTAACGGGGATACCGTCGTTGTGTCAACGTTTCCTGTGGAAAACTCTTGCGACGTGGTCTCGACATTTTGACGATCGTCGGGGCTTTCGCCCACCCGAGCCCTGGTCAGGAAGTCGGTTGGACGATCCCGGCCGCCCGCTCCACCTGGTCTTTTGTCCCCACTACCACTAGACGATCACCGGGACTGAGTGTGACATCGGCACCGGGATTGACCACCACTCGCTCCTCCCGGCCTTCCAGAGCGAGAATCAACGCTCCGCTGGATTGACGGATCCCCGACTCCTGAATGGTCTTGCCGGCAACATCGCATTCGTCGGCTATATCCAGCTCTTCGACTCGAAATTCAACCGGGCTGCCGGCGACTACCACGTCGAAGATCTGCGCCAACCCGGGCTGCATTGCCATCAGCGCCAGCCGCTCCGCTCCTACCACCTGAGGCGCGACCACTGCGTCGGCGCCGGCGAGTAGCAGTTTCCTCTCTGACTCGAGCTCGGTCGCCCGGCAAACAACACGCACATCGGGTCGCAGCGCCTTGGCGGATAGAGCGATTACAAGATTGTCGGAGTCATCGGCAACACAAGCGATCACAGCCTTCGCATGGTCAATACCGGCAAGCTCGAGCACATCGTTGTGTGTCGCGTCACCTGTTATCACGACGGCATCGGCCGCCCGGGCGGCTTCAACTCTCTCGGCTGAGGCTTCGATGACGACGACGTTTACACCTCTGGCTCGTAAATCTGACCAGGTTCCTTGTCCAACACGGCCGAACCCGCAGACGATGATGTGGTTTGTCGCCTTGGCAGCCTGGCTCTGCATTCGTCTCCGTCTCCGGTCGTCCCCGAGGTCCACGAGGTATTCAATGGACGCGATCGCAGTGTAGATGGCGACGCCGAAGCCGCTGATGACGATGAACATGGTCCAAAACTGGCCGCCGGTCGAAAGGTCGAACACTTCGCCGAAGCCAACGGTTGTGACGGTGATGACCACCATGTAGAGGGCATCGAGTACGGGAGCCCCTTCTATGACGACGTAGCCGATGGTGCCGAGAGCGAAAATGACTGCCAGGGCCTCGAGCCCGTAACCGATCCGTCGCCTCGGGTTCACTCCGACGGGTGGGAGTGGCCGCCGCCGAGGAAGTCCTCTACCGTCGCCTCCTCGAGGAACTCACGGAAACGGGCCACCTCCTCCTCTTCGTCATCCTCTTCGAAGTGGACTCCTGCCTCTTCGAGGACTCCAGGAATGGTGAAGACAGGCGTACCAGTTCGGACCGCGAGCGCAATGGCATCAGATGGTCGTGACGAGATCTGGACCTCTTCGCCGGATACGTCGAGAGCAAGGTCGGCGTAGAAAACGGAGTCACGCATCTCGGTGATCACCACTCGAACGGCGAGGGCGCCGACCGCATCGATAACAGATCGCATCAGGTCGTGGGTGAGAGGACGTGGGGGTTTTATTCCTTCGAGTGCGGTTTGCGGTGGCTTCGCTGGCACCGATCCAGATGGGAAGGTAACGAGATCCGTCCTTCTCGCGAAGCAGAACAATCGGCTGGTTGGAGGGCAACTCAACTCTCACGCCAACCACATCCATCGGGATCAGTTCACCGTTACCGGGCATTGCACGAGGTTATCACTGGTGATGGGGAGCGTAGAGCGGTCAGGGGGAATGAAGCCTCTTGGAGAGGACCTTGGGATCCTGGACGAAGGCTTCGATGTCCATTACCGCCCAGATCGATCGAAGGTTGCGATAGACACCTTGCCAATCCAGTCCGTATCCGACAAGGAACTCGTCGCCCACTTCGAATCCGCGGTATTCGATAGAAACATCTGTCACGCGTCGACGTGTCTTGTCGAAGAGGGCGGCGGTCGATACGGAGGCTGCTCCCCTGTCAGCCATCATTCTCCTCAGCACCTTCAACGTCAGCCCGGTGTCGACGATGTCTTCGACGATGACCACATTGCGATCGAGAACTGGTGTCGATAGATCCATGGCTATGCCGATTCGACCACTTTCGCCAAAACGATTCAGGCCCAGGAAATCGATCTCGCAGGGGACCGTGACATTGCGAACGAGATCCGCGGCAAAAAGCACCGATCCGGTCAGGATCACAACAAACAGCGGATCCCGCCCCTGGTAATCGTTGGAGATTGCCTCGCCCATCTCGACCACCCTCGACTTCAGGTCAGCTTCGGTGATTACCTCGGTGGCGAATGGGTAGCTGGTCATATTCAGCTTCCGGATGCCTGATCCCACCAGAAGGTGAAAGCTGTCCACACCGAATCGGGTGAGGACGCGGGATAACGGTTCACGACTTCTACCGGCGCAGGAATCGGCGCCGGCTCAGCGGCCGTTGCTGCGGGAGGATCGGTCATGAGTCCTTGGCCGGCTAGATATATGAAGGTTTCGATGTTCGACGTCGCCACCAGCGGTCCGGGCTCGACTCGCTGCTTGACAGAGACGTAGGGGTTGCCGGTCGAGACTGTCCCATAGATAGCGAGTTGGGAGAATCCGTAGTCAAAGAGCGCACGGGCATCAGCGAAGTGAGCACGGCGTCCTTCCGATCCGAGCACCACGACGTAAAGTCGTCTCCCTTCCCGTTCGGCCGTGGCCACAAATGTGAGGAGGGCTTGAGAGGTGAACCCTGTCTTGATCCCACCAGAGCCTTCGTAGTCTCCAAGCAGCAGGTTTGTCGTGGTTCCTATCCGCTGACTGCCGTCCGGTGCGTCCGGAAAGACGACAATTCTCGCCCGGACGGTGTCACTGAACTCGGGATAGGCCATGGCGACTCTGGCTAGGTCGAGAAGATCGCTGGCGCTGGAATAGTGATCTGGCGCGTCAAGACCATGGGGATTGGCGAAACGGGTCTCGGTCAAACCGAGCTCTCTGGCTCGTTCATTCATCATGTCCACGAACCCCTCCACCGAGCCCCCGACGTACTCAGCGATCGCGGTGGCCGCATCGTTGGCCGAGTAGATCATTGCGGCCTTGAGGAGAGCACTCATCGTCACCTGCTCGCCGGCAACGAGGCCGATCTCACGCTCCCCAGTGTCGGCGGCCCGTTGGGAAACAGTCACCACATCAGCCAAGTTGGTTCGCTCGACGGCAAGGAGGCCGGTCATGATCTTGGTGGTCGACGCCATGGCTCTCTCCTGCGTGGGCAGCTGAGACGCCAATACCGTCTCGCTTGCCTCATCGAACAGGATCCATGACGCTGCTGTAACCGTGGGTGGACCGGGGGTGGCGAAACCGTCTTGGACTCTGGTTGGAAACATGAGTGGAGCGCCAGCCGCAGGCTGGGCCACCACCGCCATCAACATGGCCACCGAAGCGGCGACAAGGCTAAGACGTCTCATGAGGAGATCTGTTGCCTCAGCTCGACTGCCATTAGGGCGCGGTGCAGCACCCTCACCGAATCGGAGCAAGATTCGAGAATGTCCTTTGCCCTGGCTCGCGATTCGGCGTTGGAGGACCTCAACAGAGGAATAACCAATTGGGTCAAGAGATCGGACTCACGATCGACGGAGAGACGTATGGATCGAAGATGTCTCGGCTCCAGGCCGTGGTCCATCAAGCGCTTGGCCTCCGCGCCGACAATCCCGGCCTCGGGGGGAAACACTGTCGAGTCCGGTATCGGGCGTATCAACCCGACCTCTACAAGTTGTTGGAGTTCTTCCTCCGTCAGCCCAGATCGTTTGATGAGCCCCTCGCGGTCCAGGGGCTCGCCTGACTCGTCAAGGGGCGTCGGGCTCGAACTGCCTACAACCTCGTCCTCCTCGCCCCTCTCCCAAAGGGTGAGTTTGGACTTGATGACCTTGAGTGGGAGAAAGTGGTCCCTTTGCTGGGCGAGGATGAAACGCAATCTTGCAATGTCGTCAGGACCAAACTGCCGATAACCGCTGGACGACCGTCCCGGATCAATGAGACCCTGGCTTTCGAGGAAGCGGATCTTGGACACAGACACGTCAGGGAAGTCTTCTCGGAGGAGGTTGATCACCTCGCCGATGCTGAGTGCCTTGGCTTCAGGCATCCCCGTGGGCGACAACAAAGTGGAATCGCCCGACCATTACCTCGTCGCCCGCACTGAGTTGTGCCTGATCAACTCGCTCATCATTTACGTAAGTGCCGTTCGTCGAACCGCTGTCTTCGACGGTGATCTCTTCACTCGTCACCACGAAACGGCAATGGTGTCTCGAAACGGTCACGTCGTTGAGGAAAATGTCGCTCTCGGGGTGTCGACCGACGGTGGTGTTCCCGGTAGTGAGCATGTAGGTCATGCCAGTTCGGGGGCCTCGCTCAACGACCAGGGCAAACCCGGTGAGACCGTCGATGTGTGCGGCCTCGTCAGGGCTGAGCGGGTGACCTGCACGATCGGATATAGGGACGTATAGGACGGTTGGATCAGTCTCGACCTCAACCTCAGGCTTCGATTCGGCCGGCTCGTGGCCGGGATTGTCTGTCATTGCCCCAGATGATAGGTAGCGCCGTCAGATGTGTCGGTTATCCCTATTCCGTCAGATCCTTGTAAGCCGCAGCGTCGAGAAGACCAACCTCGGAGAAATCACCCGCTATATCGATCTCGACCAGCCAACCATCGCCGTATGGGTCCGTGTTCACCAGCTCGGGTGAGTCCGAAACGGCCTGGTTGATCGCAACTATGGTCCCGGCGAAGGGGGCGTACACCTCACCGACCGACTTGGTGCTCTCGATCTCCACCAGAAGATCGTTCTTTGCGACGGTCGAACCGTCGGCCGGCAGCTCGACGTATACCACATCGCCGAGCTGGTCCTGGGCATAGTCGGAGACACCGACCCTGACCACAGAGCCGTCTTTGCGTTGGATCCACTCGTGCTCATCGTTGTAGAGCAGGCCTTCGGGTATTTGCATCACATCTCCTCGGTGCTGGACGCGGACTCTAATGACGCAAGACTCTGCCTCGCGTCACCGAAATACTGGAATGCGACGTACCAGTACATCGCGAGCCCAACGACGCCCGACACCCACGCCAGAGGCGCGGTGACCTCAGCGAGAAAGCCGATTTCCGCGAGGTAGAACAGGGGTATTGCACCGTAGAGAATGAAGGTCGATACCTTGCCGAGGTATCGGACCTCCAATATCCCGGCGCTCTTGGAGAGAAGTCTCAATACCACCACGCCCATGAACAACTCTCGGGCGATGAGACCGAACCCGATGACAAGTGGTACTACGGGGGGGTCAACAATCATTCCTCCG
This sequence comes from Acidimicrobiia bacterium, assembly GCA_003230435.1. GTDB lineage: Bacteria > Actinomycetota > Acidimicrobiia > Spongiisociales > ZC4RG35 > SZUA-217. The sequence continues at coordinate 9,765 of QIDW01000433.1, forward strand.
ATGACGGCAGAGGCAATCATCAGACGGTCGGCTATCGGGTCAAGCGTTGTGCCGAGTTTGGAGACCTGATCGAGTTTCCGGGCGAGGTAGCCGTCGATCCAATCGGTCCAGCCGATCAAGAAGATGAGACCCGCAGCCAGAGCGATGTTCTCCTCTACGAGGAGCACCCACCAGAAGACGCCTACACCTAACAATCGGACGAACGTGACCAGATTGGGAATGGTCACGATGCGATCGGAGACTTGCTCGTCTGGCACCCGACGAGCGTACCTGTGGTGCGACGGACTAGGACGCAGGTCTTACGTCACCGATGCCACCGAGTTGTCCCTGTATACCACCTAGACCGGAGACGCCGTCAAAGGCAACACGATCAGAGCGATACACCTCGGTGATCTCACTCGTGTACAGCAAGAGGTAGGGCAGGTCGGCCGAGAGAGTGTTCTCCATCGTCCACAACGCCTGGCGGGCCTCTTCAAAGCTGTATGAAGCCTCGTATGCCTCCAGTTGCTGTGCGAACGTCTGGCTCGAGTACCCGGTGTTGTTCGCGATGCCATCGGCGCTGAAGAGAGTCCGGTAGTAGCCGGGAAAGGCAGGGTTGCCCAGGGACCAGCCGAGTAGGTACATGTCGTACTGCAGGAGTCCATCCTTTCCGGGGGTGAAGACGAGGTCAACGACGCTGTCGAAATCGGTTTCGACGGGTCTCACGTCGAAACCAAGCCACCCGAGGGTTTCGGCGATTTCTGCTGCATACAGAGGACGGGAGGGGTCGTAGGCATCACCGGGAGTCAGGATCGTCAGCGGGGCTGGTTCCAAGCCACGAATCCTCAGCCCGATTCCGGCGACGATGTTTCCGTCCGCCCCCACGGTCGGCTGGGAATCCCAGGTGTATCCCGCCTCTCGAAGGCCTCCAAGCGCAGATCCGAGCCGCGAATCAAGATCGCCGGAGTACCGTTCTACATTGGCGCCTGCGCCCTCAGCATCGAACCATTGCGTGTTCGCCTCGCTGACGAAGCTGTAGGCGACAGAACCCCCGGTGGAGATCGAAGTGGCAAGGCCCTCCCTGTCGAGAAGCAGTGCCAGGGCCGACCGGAAGGCGCGGTCAGACATGGGTTCTCGAGTCAGATTGAATCCGAGATAGCGAACCCCATTCGCAGGGTTCGTCTCTACGACGATCGACGGGTCGGAGGCCACCGCTTCCAGTTGATCCTGGGTGAGTCCCTTTGGTGTGAGGATCGAGTCGATCTCGCCTTTGCCAATCGCTAGAACCGCTGCGGCTTCATCCTCATAGATGTGGTACTCGACAACATCTGGTGCTGTCTCGAAGGGATATCCAGGGTTGGCAACACTGGTCACCATCGACTGATCGATCGACGCCAGCACGAGAGGTCCGCCCCCAACATCGCCTGATCCTGCCAGTGCAAAAAGGGACACCCTGTCAATGTCCGTCATCAGAGGCTGCCAAACGTGGGCAGCCATGATGGGAGCCAGGCCAGGTCCGTAGGGCCAAACACCAAGGCTCGGGCGCTCGGCGAAATCGATGCGAATCTCGTAGTCGGAGATGGCCTCTATCGACTGAACCGTGCTCGGGAATGCTTCGCTCCAGCTTCCTTCCATGAGAGATCGGACCGTTTCGAAGGTAAAGACGATATCGCGTGCGGTGATGGCCTCGCCATCGCTCCACGCCAAAGAGTCGTTCAAAGGGATGGTCACCTGCCAACCATTGGAGGTGAGAGACGGACTTACGTCTGCGGCGGCAAGCTCGGGGGCGAGTGATCCGAGGACAGGGTCAAGAGCGTACAGAGCAGGCTTGGTCGGTCCCAGAATGTAGGCGTTCCAGACCGAAGCCTCGCCTCCGTAGAACGCCCAGAAGTTGTCGGTGCTCACTCCGGCAAGAATGCCGACGCGGTAGACGAACGGGCCGGGGTCGGTTGTGGTGACGGCTTCGTCGCTAAGGGGTGCTTCGAGAGCTGAGCTGGATGCGAGGTCTTCAGGAACAAACGAGACTGCGCTTGGATCGCCACCGGGGCCGATCTGCATGAGAGCTGCCACAGCGACGCCGAATAGCACCAAGGTGGCTCCGATTGTCCGTATTGTCTTGTCCCGCAAAGGGTCTACCTCCCGATGCAAAGATCGGCAGGAATCGCTGGCTTCTTAACGCAGATGTCGACGACAACTAGTGACCCGGCTCGCCCGGATTCCTGGAAGATGACGGGTCGAGCGGATCGGATAATGCAAGCTCGCCGGTCACGTCTACCATTTCAGTGTCACGGGCTGTGGCGCAGCTTGGTAGCGCGCTTGACTGGGGGTCAAGAGGTCGCCGGTTCGAATCCGGCCAGCCCGACCATTGAAGGCCGTGGTCGTCGAGGCTTTTTAGCTGGGCAGTTTCTGCGCACCGTTGACGTCGCTTCGATACACTCCCGCTTCGAGTTCGCTGAGAGGGGATCCCTATCCGTTTTCCGGGTGTGGCCGTCTTTGGATTTCTTGTACTGACCGCCTGCGGCGGAGGATCTACTGAGCCAGCTGAGTCGGACTCGGTAGCGACTACATCGGATGTCACGACCACTACGGAAGCGAGCACGACGACTACATCGGAAGCCACGACCACTACGGAAGCAACCACGACCACCTCCGCTATCTCCGCTGAGCAGCTTGCAGCGGCCGCCGCTGTCGGCGACATGGCCGCGGGCGAGGAGCTCTTTAACATGCCAGTCGATGGAGTGCCGGATAACGCCTCGTGTTCCACGTGCCACTACAAGGACAGTCCCTGGGCCCCGTCGCTCGCTGGGATATCTGCGGTGGCGGCGAATCGAGTCGACGGGATGTCGGACGTTGAATACCTGAGGCAATCGATCGTGGATCCGTTTGCATTTCGGGTCGCTGGCGAATGGCCTTTCCCAATGCCAATAAGGTACGCCGATGCGCTATCCCAGGACCAAATCGACAACCTGATCGCTTTCTTGCTTACCCACTAGCGCAACCGGCTGTGCGCCCGGTGTTGGATCGAATTCGTGGTCCAACACCCCGCTCCGGTTAGTTCATCTGCCGAACGACAGATCCACGGTCCCAGAATGAGTGTGGGGCGGTGAGGTCATAAACTGGGCCATATCACCCAGCACTGCCGTAACCGTCTCTGATGCGGCATTGAACGCAGCTTCGTCCTCGTAGGCAGCAACGATCATGCCCTCACCTGGCTCGGAGCGGAACACGTCAACGTAGCTGAGTCCGTCGATACCCTCGATTGATGACCTCACTGTCTCGCCCCAAGCGAGAAGTTCGTCGAACCGGTCATCCTCGAAGTTGTACTTCGTCACTCTGTAGAACATCTGTGCTCCTTCCAACTACACATTACGGGCCGCCCTTCCGACCCTAGTGGAGGGTCACGGTTCAGGAGGCCGGGAGTAAATCTCCGCAGCCCGGCTACCGTTTGCAGTGGCGTCAACCCTTCCAGTCGAGGTCGTCATGGAACATGACCAAACCGTCAACAGAATGTCCGAGAAGCCAGACCTGGAGCCCTTGCGGGGCAGTTCGAGGACTCCATCCTGGTGGGAGCGCAATGCGGCGCGAGTGATTCGAACAATCCGAGGCAGAACCGGACTGACGGTCATCCTGGCTATCACAATCGGGATCGCTCTCACCGTCGGAGCTTGGCTGACCCTCTGAAACGACTGGCCTATGAGGAAGCAGATTCCTTGTCTCTCCCGGCAAGATAGAGGGCCAATCCGCCACCGGCGCCGGCAATCAGCGTCAGGATCACGATCAGGCTGAGCACGTTGTACAGACTTGATGTCACGCCGGTGAGGAGCGCCAATGAAAGCTCAGAGGCGCTCTCCGACTCCAATCTTGCCACTGCGTTGGCAATGTTCCAATCCGTGTAAAACCTCCAGCCGAGCACGCCGAGCGCACCAGACACCAAAAGGGCCGAGGTCATCCACAGTCGTCCCGGCGCCAGGAGGATGGCTGCCAGCCCTAGGACAAAAGCGACTATGGGGAAGACCACAATCAGTCGATCGAATAGAGCCACGAGATCCTGCAGAGTCCCGAGTGTGTCAGACGTGTAAATGACCACTTCGTTGAGTTCGGCGGGAAATGTGGACTGCTCGTAGTCACTGATCAACTGACTGATGGCATCGTCGAATCCCAC
>QIDW01000242.1 GCA_003230435.1 Acidimicrobiia bacterium
CGGCAATCCGAACCGAGAGGCTGACCAAACATTACGGAGACGTCAAAGCGCTGATCGACCTGGATATGGAAGTCAGAATGGGAGAGGTATTCGGCTTTCTCGGCCCAAACGGATCCGGGAAGACAACCATGATCCGGACCATCCTCGATCTCATCCGCCCAACGAGCGGCCGAGCCGAGATCCTGGGGATGGACACGCACCAGAAAGCTGTAGAGCTCCGCAATCACATCGGATACGTCCCGGGCGACCTCGCCATGTACCCAAACCTCACCGGCCGGGACACGCTCACCTACTTTGCCAACCTGAGGGGTGGTGTCGACCAGACATACGTTGATGAGTTGGCCGAGCGGCTGAGCTCCGATCTCGACGTCAAGGTGGGTGACTACAGCTCCGGCAATCGTCAGAAGATTGGGATAATCCAAGCTTTCATGAACCGCCCTGAGGTCTTGGTCATGGACGAGCCGAGCACCGGGCTCGATCCGCTCGTCCAGCGTGAGTTTCAAAAGATGATGCGAGAAGTGGCAGCCGAAGGTAGCTGTGTGTTCCTGTCGAGCCACACCCTCTCCGAGGTTCAGCGTGTCGCCGACCGTGTTGGAATCATCCGCCATGGGCGATTGGTGGACGTGGAGTCGGTTGATGACCTTCGATCGAAGGCCATCCGACGGGTCGAGCTTTTCTTCGACACCGACATCGACATATCGATTTTTGAAGCGATTGCGGGAGTACGCGAGGCCAAGGCCAATCAACACAGCATTGTCTTGTCTTTCGACGGGCAGATGGACCAGTTACTCAAGGCAGCAGCGGATAACTACCACCTGGTCGACATCAATAGCCAGGAAGCGGATCTCGAGGAGATCTTCCTCACCTACTACAAAGACGAGGGAGTGGCGGCCAACTGATGTTCGCCAACATCTTCACCAAGACCATACGAGACCGATACATCGGGCTCTCGGTGGCCACCGTCACCGTTGCGATTGCTCTACTCGGCGGGATGGCGGTTTACAACCAGATCGACGTGTCGTTCTACTACGACCTGCCCCAGGGGATTCTCGATCTCATGGGAATCCCCGAAGGGGGAGACGTTGCCGGACTCGCTCTCGGTGCGACCTACAGCTTGATCGGCGCGTTCACCCTTGCGGGAATCGCTATCTCGATGGGGTCCGGTGCAATAGCCGGCGAAGAGCACCAAGGCACGCTCGGGTTACTTCTTGGCAACCCACAGAGCCGCGCCCAGGTCGTGGTGTCCAAGGCAGCCTCGATGGTGCTGCTCTTAGGGCTGGGCTCATTGGTCCTTTGGGGAGCGGGGCTCTGGGTGCCGTCTCTGCTGGATGTGGACATGACGGGAATCAACGTGGGTGCCCTCGTCTTCCATATGTTTGTCAACTCACTCTTCTACGGCTTCCTCGCCCTGGCGATCGGTGCGTGGACGGGGAAGGGAACAATGGCCTCCGGAGCGTCTGTTGCAGTCATGCTGGTTTCGTACCTTGCAGCAGGCATCCTGCCGCTAGTCGAGAGTCTCGAGGGCCTCGCCAAGATCTTCCCCTGGTATTACTTCAACGGAAGCACGCCCGTCATCAACGGGGTCGACTGGGGTGATATGGCCATCCTTGGTGGCCTGGCGATTGCCCTGTTCTACTTGGCCATCGTCGGACTCAACCGTCGCGACCTCAGAGGCCGCAGCACCGACGTGACATTGCTCGATCGTCTGCGCGCCAACCCGAAGACCGCCAGGATCGTGGAGCGAATTGCGGGATCTGCCCGCGTCTCGCGGATCTCGATCAAGACGGCATCGGAACACCAGGGGCTGCTGGTCGTGACGGCGACGATCATGTTCTACCTGGGGCTGATGATGGGACCGATGTGGGCACTTCTTCCAGAGTCCTTCCAGGACGTCATCAGTCAGTACCCCGACGCGCTCCTGGGCATGATCGGCTCGGCCGACATGTCCACAGCGGAAGGGTTCTTGCAGGCGCAGATCTTTTCGTTGATGGGGCCGGCCACATTCGTGGCTCTCACGGCCCTGATGGGCTCACGCGCCGTCGCCGGTGAGGAGCAGAGCCGGACGATGGGCCTACTCATGGCCAACCCGATGCGCCGATCGACCATCATCGTCGAGAAAACACTGTCGATGATCGCCTACTCGGTGATACTCGGGATAGCCACTTTCCTCGGAGTTTGGTTCGGCAACCTGCTGGGTGGTATCGAAATCCCGGTGGGAAACCTGGTCGCCACCATAAGCCTCTTGGTCCTGCTGGGCCTTGTCTTTGGCGGCGTCGCCATGCTGCTCAGTGCCGCTACGGGCAAGATCCGGGTCGCGGCCTACGGAGCGATCGGAGTGACGTTGGTGGCGTACTTCGCGTTCTCCTTTTTGCCGCTGGCGGAGAGCCTTGCTGTTTATGCGAAGTGGTCGCCGTTCCACCTCTACCTCGGCAGCAATCCGCTCACCAACGGAATGGCCTGGGGAGACGCCGCGGTGCTCGCCGGGATCTTCGCCGGCCTCATAGCGCTGTCCATCCCGCTCTTTCAGAGGAGAGATCTGCGCGGCTGAGCCCACCAGCCGGACCTCGCTTGGCAACGTGATGTCAAGACCATCAAGGAACGCCTCGAGATCTAGTGGTCTAATCCGGGGTAGGCGATACCTGTATTGGCATGACAGTCGTAACCGTGTGGGTTCTTTGCCAGGTACTGCTGGTGATAGTCCTCGGCGTAGTAGTACTCGCCTAGTGGACCGATCTCGGTGGTGATATCTCCGAACCCCAGCGGGGTTAGCTCCGCCTGGTAGAGGTCCTGGGAGCGCTTCGCCTCGTCGAGTTGACCGTCCGTCGTGGTGTAGGCAGCCGATCGGTACTGGGTCCCGACATCGTTGCCCTGGCGATAACCCTGGGTCGGGTCATGGGTCTCCCAGAACACCCGGAGCAGCTCGTCGAAAGAAACCTCGTCGGGTCGGTAGACAACCATCACAACCTCGGTGTGGCCTGTCCGACCGGTGCACACCTCTTCATAGGAAGGGTTGGGTGTGATCCCACCGGCGTAACCTGCAGACGAGGTGTACACGCCGGGCATCTGCCAGAAACGTCGCTCTGCGCCCCAGAAACACCCCATCCCGAACACAACCATTTCGGTCCCTTCGGGGAAAGGGCCTATAAGGGGGTTGCCATTGACGAAGTGCGCAGGTGGCACTTCTACGGCTTCGATCCGACCGGGCAATGCTTCTTCGGTCGTGGCCATTTCTGTCTTCCTTCTTCGGAACACTCGCTACCTCCTCGGCACCATCACACCAGTCAACCGGTTAAGACAGCCTCAAGTTCCATCTCGACCTTCCACCGCTCATCGAGCAAACCGCTGACCACAACCATGGTGGCGGCCGGGCGGATATCTGAGAACACCTCCCCATGGGCTTCTCCCACCGCCTTGGCGTCGGAGACGTCTGTGATGAACATGCGGGTTCGGACCACGTCCTGAGGCGAGCCACCAGCCTCACTGAGGGCGGCCAGCATGATCTCCAGACAGCGTCTTGTCTGGATCTTGGGGTCTGGGTCGACGAAGTCCTCGGGCCAGATGGGTGCCGTGCCCGCCATTACTACCCGGTCGTCGATGCGGACCGCCCTACTGAATCCGAACTCGGATTCAAAAGGAGAGCCGGAGGAGACATTCTGGCGTGCCATCGTCGTAAGGGTAGGTGCGTGTGCACTAGATGGGCGTGGGCACCACCAGGTTGTGCACACACAACCATGATCCGTGTGCACAGGTTGGAGCGCCCTATTTTTGGCCACGCTTCGTCTCTGGTCGGGAGACGATCGCGAATTTCCACTTCTCGCAGTGGTACCGGTTGGTTACGCTTTTCCTATCCCCATGCGGCTCTTTCGTTTCTTCCCCGCTGTCATCGCGTTTTCAACACTCCTGTCAGTCGCCGCCGTGGACGGGCCCCTGGCCTACGCCCAAAGTGTCAACAACGCCGAGGACGATGCCGACGACGCCAAGGAGAAGGCTGATGCCGCCACAGGTCTCGTCGACAGCGCAGTCGCAGAACGAGAGCAGATCGAGAGAGACCTGGCCGAATCCATCGCCAGAGTGAATGATCTCGCAGCCCAACTATCGATTGTCGGAGTGGGCCTGGACCGAACCGCAGAGCAACTCACTTTCGCAGACGTGGAACTTGCGGGCATCCAGGCCCAGATCGAGGTACAGGCCGTCGACGCTTACATGACGGTGTTGTCGTCACCGACTGTTTCGCTGGTCAACTCTGAGTCCGTCGAAAAGGCGTTGGTGGCATCGTCAGTTGTTGAAGACGTCGTAGCCAGCGGTCGGGCAAGCGTCGACGAGCTGATCATCAAGCGACGCAGTCTCGAACAGCTCCAACTGGCGTACCTCGCCGAGCAGGGCGACTATCAGGCCCTACAGGAAGAAGTCGACGCCGAAGTAGAGCATTTGGCTGAGTTGTACGACAGGGCCGACAGCGCTGTTGCCTCCGCGGTTCGTGAGGCGCAGAGCGCCGACGCCGACTATCGAGAAGCCCTGAGTGCAGTCGACCTCGCTCGCGTTCGGGAAGAGGAGCGGAAGCGACAGGAGAACAGGTCGACCACGACAACAACGAGCCCTCCGACGACAACGACCTCCACATCACCCAACTCGACCTCGCCAACCACCACGACGACTTCCACCACGACAACTACCGCATCAAGCAGTTCGACTTCGCCAACCACCACGTCACCGTCCACCACAACTACCAGCACCAGTGGAGGTGGCGGAGGCCCGTGGAATCATCCTCCATCAGTCGAGCGGTGGCGTCCGCTTGTCAAGCAGTTCTTTCCGGGAAACCGGGTGGAGGAAGCGCTCCGAATCATTGACTGTGAGAGCAACGGCGACCCCAACGCCTACAACCCTTACTCCGGCGCCTCGGGTCTGTTCCAGTTCCTTCCGAGCACATGGGCATCGACCGCTCCCAAGGCCGGATACGGTGGATACAGCGTGTTCGATCCGGAGGCCAACATCGCCTCGGCTGCCTGGCTGGCCAACCGATACGAAGAACTCGGCCAGTACTACTGGCGTGCATGGAGTTGCCGACGGTTCTTGGGCTAGACCACTAATCAACCTTTAGACTCCCGCCGCTGATGGAGAAGGCCGAACAACACCCCGCAAGGCAGATCACCCTCGTAGCGCTGGCCCTCATCGCTACGTTGCCAGGCGTCTACCTCAGACTTAGCGGTGTCCTCGTCGACCCGGTCCTCGCCGCATTCCTCTTCGGGATAGCCATCGTCGGAGCCGCATTCATCCTCTCCTGGGCGGCCGAGGTGATCCAGTTGGACGTCGGCACGGGTCTTGCGCTCGCGTTTCTGGCCCTGATCGCAGTGCTCCCCGAATACGCCGTCGATTTTGTCTTCACCTCGAAGGCCGGGACCGAGTATCTGGAAACAGGACAGGCATCCCAATGGGGGCCACTGGCCTTGGCAAACATGACCGGAGCAAACCAGCTACTGATCGGCTTTGGTTGGCCACTCGTGATCCTCCTCGGCACATGGAGGGTGAAAAAGTCAAAGAAGGGCCCGACAGAGGCTGAAGGTGCCACGTCAACCACGGTTCACCTGTCCAGGCCGCAGTCGGTCGATATCGCCTATCTGGCGATCGCCTCTCTATACGGGTTGACCCTCTTCTGGAAGGACACACTCACTCTCCTCGACGCAGCAATCCTGGTTGGGATCTATGTCGCTTACATGATCCGACTCTCCGGGGCCTCCGCTTCGGAGCCGCACCTCGTCGGCCCAAGCGCATATTTCGGAGCCATGCCAAAGACACGGAGGAGGGTGATCAACTACATCGGCTTCGTCCTGGCGGCCCTAGTCATCCTTGTCGTGGCGGAGCCTTTTGCGGAATCGCTGATCGAGATGGGTCAGGCCGTTGGCATAAGCGAGTTTCTCCT
>QIDW01000151.1 GCA_003230435.1 Acidimicrobiia bacterium
GCACCGGTCTTGCCGACGGCTACGACCTATACGAGTCAGCCATCGGAGATGTTGCCGTCACCTTCAACCCCAAGGGTGTGTCCTCGGTCGATATCGCCGACAAGGCATTCAAGGACAGATTTGTTGACAGGTTCGGTCGCAAACTGATCCGCGCCGAGGCCCCATCGGCTTGGGGCCGGCACATTCCCGCGGCGATCGAGGCGGGAAGACCGGGGAAGCTGCCCGTCGACCTGGGTTCGGTCACACCATTTCAGGCCGACGTCCTTCAACGGACGGCCACCATTCCGAAAGGCGAGGTGCGTCCGTACGCCTGGCTCGCCCATGAGGTACAACGGCCAGGAGCAGTACGGGCTGCTGGGTCAGCCGTCGCACGGAACCCGATTCCACTGATCATTCCCTGTCACAGAGTGGTCCGCGCCGATGGGCATATCGGCAACTACTCGCTTGGTGGACCTGACAACAAGCACGATCTGCTGGAACATGAAGGCGCACATCCTGATTGGCTGGAGGGTCTCGCCTCAAAGCACATCCGTCTTCAGGGAAACACCTCGACGAAGATCTACTGCCACCCGACTTGTCACGCCATCAGACGCTCCAAACCGGAGAACGTGGTCGATTTTCGCGCCCTCGACGAGGCCGAGAACTCGGGGTTCCGGGCGTGCAAACTCTGCCGACCATGCTGTTGAAGTCGACCAGTAGAGTCGCCACTAAGCAGGCCAACGAAAAGGAGAGACTATGCCGTTGTACATGGACATGCACACCATCGACGGGGGAGTGTCGGTTGAGGACGTAGCGGGAGCGCATCAGGCTGATGTGGAGACACAGGACCAGTACGGGGTGGACTACAAGCGGTACTGGGTTGATGAAGAGGCGGGCAAGATCTTCTGTTTGGTTGACGCTCCCGACGCCGAGACGGCAGCCCGAGTGCATCGCGAAGCACACGGTCTGGTCGCAGACGAGATCTACCAGGTATCCGAAGGCTCATAGCCGTGTAGCGGATTCGACGGTCTGGCTGGCTTGGGATTGTCGGCCAGGCCTTTTCCTGCGCGGGAACCGTTGAGTCGATCCCGAACGTCAAAGTCGCAAAGGTTTGCCGAGGCTTTGAAGGAGAGTGGGGATGATGAGACGAAGTGGTCTGCTGGTTGGCGTTATGGTCGTTGCCCTGGTCATGGCTGCGTGTGCCCAGGATCCGAACACTGAGCCGGACCCGGCCGGGGTTGGCAGCACAATCGTTGAAGATTCCGCCCTCGACCCGGAACCACCAGACGGTGGGGACGTGGCGTCGAGTGGGTTCGTTGTGGACGGAGGGCTCAATATTCCTGAAGCGATCAGATACGAGGGTGACCAGGTGGTGGCAGTCCAAGGTTTTGTCATCCGTGATGGGCAAACCGATGCGCTGTGCGAATCGCTCGCCGAGTCGTATCCACCTCAATGCGGTGGAGCAAGCCTCACCATCATCAACCCCGAGGTCATCGACGACATGGTCCTGGTAGAGGCCGGCGAAGTTCAGTGGTCCGAGAAATACGTAACGATCTTCGGTTACATATCCGACGGCGAATTGACGATCGACCCCACTGTCAACGGCTAAACCCGTTCGGGCCAACAAGAAAGTCCTCCGCGACACGTCAACGACGACAACAGGTTGGCCACACCCGCTGAATATCCGTCAGCCGACAGTCTGGGCAGAAATCGCCCCGGCAAGACGCTGACATATTCATGAAGGAGGCCGAAATGTTGGACACATACATAACCGAACCGGGAAAACTGGTTCGGATCACAACCATGGCTCGAGCTCTATTGGAAGAGGCCCGATCCACCCCGTGTGACACAGCGGGATGCGAGCGTCTCAGACGCATCCACGATCGGGTCATTGCTGAACTCACCGACGTCATTTCGATTGAGCTTCACGAGGAACTTCTAGCCCTTGCCGTGCAATTCGATCAGGCCTCGCCCACACCCTCGGAGGTGCGGATAGCCCAAGCAGAACTGGTTGGATGGCTGGAGGGTTTGATGGCCGGGATGGTGGTTATGGCAAACACCGAAGCGACCACGCCGCAGACACCAACCGACACTCCGGCGCGCTTGGACGAAACAGAGGCGCCAGGCCTCTACCTGTAGTACTGCTCGAGGCCCGGGTAAGGTCGAATCATGGGTATCGAAGCTCTGCGTACAGATGACAGCCGATTTGCCGACCTTCCTGACTGGCCGTACTCACCTCACTACGTGAAGGATCTCCCCGGTTATGAGGGTCTGCGAATGCACTACATCGACGAAGGGCCTGTCGACGCCGAGGTGATGTTTTGCCTGCATGGAGAGCCGACGTGGGCCTATCTGTTTCGACACATGATCCCGGTCTTTCTCGAAGCGGGCTATCGAGTGGTAGCGCCCGACCATTTTGGTTTCGGACGGTCGGACAAACCGGTCGACGATTCCGCCTATACCTTCGACTTCCACAGGGACGCTCTGGTGTCTTTAGTCGAACACCTCGATCTCTCCAGGATCACGCTTGTCGTCCAGGACTGGGGCGGACTTCTCGGTCTCACACTCCCGGTCGCATTCCCGGACCGGATCTCGGGCCTGCTGATCATGAACACCGCCTTCGCCGTTGGTGTCAAACCAAGCGAAGGGTTCATTGCATGGCGGGACTACGTTGCCAAGACACCCGACTTCGGCGTGGGCAGGCTCATGGTCCAAACCGTGCCCCATCTCAGTCCCGAAGAGACCGCGGCCTACGAAGCACCGTTCCCGGCCCCCGAACACAAGGCAGGCGTTCGAACATTTCCAGCCTTGGTGCCAACCGACCCTTCCATGGGCGGCGTCGAAGTGTCCCGTCTGGCCATCAAATGGTGGTCCGAGCAGTTTGACGGCCGTTCATTCATGGCGATCGGCATGACAGACCCGGTCTTGGGCCCTCCCGTCATGGAGCGTGTCCATACGGCCATCCGCAACTGCCCGGAGCCAATGCGAGTCGAAGAAGCCGGCCACTTCGTGCAGGAGTGGGGGGAGCAGGTCGCGAGAGCAGCTCTCGACACCTGGGCTGACTGACCGACCAGCAACCTCGTGACTCAGTTGGCCCGATGCGACTTGACAAGCGCCGCAACCTCGGGGAACCGCGGGTCGATCTCATAGGTGTAGCCGTCCCAGTAGCCGTCACGCTCGGGATCGAAATGACGAACCGGGACGTCGATGTTCGCCATGGCGATGCTCTTCATTTGAGACTCCACCTCCCTCATCGAAATAAGGGCCTTACCCGCTGGGACGGGGGGCAGAACCCGCATACTGACTCGCTGTCCGTAGCGGAGTGTCGGCGAGTAGGGGTGTTCCCATACCCGGTGGGTTCCGGTGATGACAATCGGTAGAAGCGGACATGAAAGTCGGTCGGCCAGTACAAACGCGCCACGTGTGAAGGCGACCTCGACTCCGAGTATCGAGCCCTGAGGGAAGACAACGAGACTTTCCCCTCGATCCACCGCGTCGCGGCAGTCGCCGAGCACTTGTCGAATCTCGCGGGTCTCCGACGCAGTTGCCACCTCGATCTGACCTGAGGTTCTGAGGAATCTTCCGAGATGAGCCCAGTCGAATAGCTCATCTCTGACCAGGTAGCGAAGCCGGAGCGAGAGACGCGTGAGCAGAAGAGGATCGGCGAACCCTTCGTGCAGCGGGGCGACCACATAGGTCTGGCCAGGGTCGACGTGTTGGGCCCCCTCCACGTCCACTCGCATGTCGAGAAAACGGACAGTCATCCTGGACCAGATGGAGATGGCCTTGTGGAGGATCTCAGGATTTGCCCACCTCGCCAGGCCGGTTAGAACCGGTTCTCCCAGAAGGATGAGAAGGCCGGCCCCGATGGCGGTTCGAATTCGTTCTGTCGTTCCCTCGACCTGAAAAGGTCCGACAGTGTGACATGCCATCACCCGAGTATCACTTGAGCGAAGAGTTAGTGGCACACCACCGACTCGACCGAATTGTTCCGAGCCTCATCTCACCGAGTGTGATGTACCCTCGCCGTCGATGCCGGAATCACCAGCAACCGAACAGTTAGCGGTCAACACAATCAAAGCCCTGGCGATGGACGCGGTCCAGAGTGCCAACTCCGGTCACCCGGGGATGCCAATGGGAATGGCCGATATTGCGGTCACCCTTTGGTCGAGGTTCATCAACGTCGACCCGGACGACCCCGAATGGCCCGACCGTGACAGGTTCGTGCTCTCCAACGGCCACGGGTCGATGCTCTTGTACTCCATCCTCCATCTTTCCGGGTTCGGGCTTTCCCTCGACGACATCCGAAACTTTCGACAGTGGGGTAGCCACACCGCTGGGCACCCCGAGATCGATCACAAGCTGGGTATCGAGATGACGACCGGGCCGCTCGGTCAAGGATTCGCCACAGGGGTCGGAATGGCAGTAGCCGAGACTCACCTCCGCAGCCGTCTTGGCGCAGATCTCGTCAACCACCGAACCTACGGATTCATTTCAGACGGTGACCTCATGGAAGGCATTAGCTCGGAGGCCGCCTCAATGGCCGGCCACTTCGGGCTCGGTCGCCTGATCTACCTATACGACGACAACCGGATCACAATCGATGGCTCAACCGAAATAACCTTCAGCGAGGACGTCGCCGCAAAGTTCTCGGCACAGGGGTGGCACACGCTCAGAGTCGACGGTCACGACCGGGAGGCCATTGGTCAGGCCATCGAGGAATCCTTCTCCGTGGAGGACCGCCCCTCTCTGGTCATTTGTCGGACTCACATCGCCAGCGGTGCCCCCAATCTCCAGGACACGTCAGCTTCGCATGGCCAGCCACTTGGGCACGAGGAGATCAAGATGACCAAAGAGGCAATGGGGTATCCCATCGACCCTGCCTTCTGGGTCGACGATTCGGTTTATCACTTCTTCAGAACCGCCATGAACCGGGGGCGCAACGCGCACGAAGAGTGGAGCCGACGGATTGACCGGGCCACCCAGGGCCAACGGACCCTCTGGCAGAGCCTCCACTCCACATCAGAGGTGAGCCTCGACGGGCCAGGATTCGAGGTTGGCGAGAAGGTCGCTTCCCGTGCCTCGTCCGGAAGGTTGTTCACCGAGATCGCAGAGAAGGTCCCCGGATTCATCGGAGGCTCTGCCGACCTGGCCGGATCCACCAAGACCGTCATCGACTCATCCCGGCTCTTCTCGAAAAACGACCGGGCCGCCAGCGATATCCCCTTCGGAATCCGCGAGCACAGTATGGGAGCCCTGGTCAACGGGATGGCGATACACGGAGGGCTCAGGCCTTACGGGGCAACCTTTTTCATATTCAGTGATTACATGCGTCCCGCGGTCCGCCTCTCGGCACTGATGGGCGTGCCCTCAATTTGGGTGTGGACACACGACTCGATATTCCTGGGAGAGGACGGCCCGACGCACCAACCGATCGAGCACCTTGCCTCACTTCGGGCCATGCCCAACCTCTGGGTTATTCGCCCCGCCGACGCCAACGAGACAATCGCTGCCTGGGAGATTGCGCTCAACCGCAACGACGGCCCTGTGGCCCTTGCGCTCACCCGTCAGGGACTTCCCACCATGGAGCCGCACCCTGGCGGAGTTAGCAAGGGGGGATACGTCGTACGTGAAGGCAGTGACGTGACCCTGATTGCCACCGGATCGGAGGTGCCGCTGATACTCGATGCCGCTGATCTACTCGCCGGCGAAGGCGTTACTGCCCGGGTCGTGAGCCTCCCATGCTGGGAACTCTTCTTCGAACAGTCCGATGAGTATCGATCCGATGTTCTCGGCTCTGCCCCAAGGGTATCGGTCGAAGCCGGATCAACGTTCGGCTGGACTGCAATCGTGGGATCGGATGGACTCAGCATCGGGATCGACCACTTCGGTGCGTCGGCTCCCGCCGGTGAACTTGCCGTTCGGATTCACTCCTGAGTCTGTGGCAGCCCGGGTTCAGGATCACCTCACGCACTAAGTGGTGAGCCGACAGGCAAACGCCGTGGTCGTTGGTGCAGGCATCGCCGGCGTCTCTGCCACATTTCACCTCGCGGCCAGACAGGGCGTGGACGACGTTGTGATGGTCGATCCGAGACCGCCCTTGTCTCTCACCTCGGACAAGTCAACCGAGTGCTACCGGAACTGGTGGCCCAACGAACCGATGGTCGGGCTCATGAACCGCTCGATAGACCTTCTCGAGGACATGGCCGAAGAGTCCTGAGTAAACGCGGCTACCTGTTCGTCACCTCCGACGCCGAGCGATTGCGGGCAATGGTCGATCAGGCTCGCATCACATCAGGATTCTCGGCCGGGCCGGTGAGACGGCACCCCGGCCCTGATCCATATGCGGACGCAGCCGACGGCGTCGATATCCTCGGGCCCGGCGACTTGCGCGAGCACTTTCCGTACATCACCGACAAGGCCGTTGGAGCTGTTCATGTTCGGCGCGCCGGATGGTTCAGCGCCCAGCAGTTGGGAGCGTGGATGGTCGATCAAGCTAAAGGCCACGGCGCCGAACTGGTTTCTGCGGAGGTCACCGACATTCACGTCGAGTCGGGGCGGGTGGTCGGTGTGTCGCTCAGCAACGGGGCATCTATTGGCACCGACACCGTTATCGCCGCGACGGGTCCACTATCCAGGCCTGTCGCCTCCATGGCCGGTGTCGACCTCCCTTTGTACTCCGAGCTTCACCTGAAGGTGGCCTTCAAGGACCACCTTGGCGCCATCCCGAAAGAAGCGCCGATGATCATTTGGAGTGACCCACAGCAAATCGATTGGAGTGACGAGGAGCGAGAGGAGTTGGGGCGCATGGGTCGGGAAGACGTCCTCGGGGAGATGCCCATCTATTGCCACGGGCGGCCTGAGGGCGGAGCGGAGTCGCCATACTTCCTAGCTCTGTGGGAGTACCACCACGAGACTCTCGAGCCAACCTGGCCGCTGCCCGACGACCCTTTGTACCCCGAGGTGGTGATGCGCGGGTTGACCACCATGGTCCCCGGGCTGGCCCCGTATCTCGAAGGGCTGCCCGAATCGACCGTCGACGGCGGCTACTACACCAAGACCCGGGAGAACCTGCCTCTCATCGGACCTTGCGGTCCTGAGGGCTTTCACGTCGTCGCCGGGCTCTCGGGATTCGGCGTGATGGTCGCTGCCGGAGCAGGAGACCTTTTGGCCAGTCACGTCACCGGGCGGTCGCTCCCCAATTACGCCGAATCTTTTCTTCTCAGCCGCTACGACGACTCCCGTTACATGGCAGAGATACAGGCGCTGGAGGACTCCGGTCAGTTGTAGGAATCGAGCCGCAACGGAACGACAGCGGAGATACGGTCGAAGTCCCGGTCGTGTGCCAGGACAGAAGCCCCTGACCTCAGGGCGATGGCCGCTATCAGACAGTCGACCAGGCCCCGCGGAGTGACACCGGCTGAGCGGCACGCGCGGTAAATACTCGCGGCGCCTTCGAAGTCAGTAGATGCATCGGCAGCAATCCATCCAAATGACGCATGGATCTCTCTGATCGCATTGGCGGACGCATCGGACCGGGCCCCCGCAAGGAGTTCCATGAGAATCGGCTCCGTCGAAGCAATCTCCGCCTGACTCCGGACAAGTTCCCTGACCCGCAAATGCACCTCCGAGCCTGTGGCTCGGTCATATTCGATCCATGCGGAGGTGTCAAGAAGGATCATG
This sequence comes from Acidimicrobiia bacterium, assembly GCA_003230435.1. Taxonomy (GTDB): domain Bacteria; phylum Actinomycetota; class Acidimicrobiia; order Spongiisociales; family ZC4RG35; genus SZUA-217. The sequence goes on from QIDW01000151.1 coordinate 7,663, forward strand.
ATCAAACCGATCCTCGGGAACCTCACCGATCAGGTTGGCACCCTCATAAGCCAGGATCTCCTCCCTGGTCAAGGGCTGCCCAGCCAGATGTCGCAAGGCTTTATCTACAGCTTCGGTCTTCGTCTTCAGGTTATATCGCTGCATCACGATTCCCACCAGATCATTGTCGATCACAATGTTTGTCCTTCCCATACACCAACCATACACCAACCACGTGTATGATTGGTGTATGCGGTCTACTCCAACATAGGGACCGCCTGCGACAGGTTTGATCTCCTTCTACAAACGACGCTTCCATCAACATCTCGATTTCAGCGCCCCTAGCTCGTCATGACGGTCTATGTTCGGTACCGAAGCGACCGAAAGGAAACAAATGTCGTTCTGGGAAAGCCTGCTTGAGCGTCTGCGGGAATTTGGAGAGACGGTTATCGAGTGGGCCATCCTGCTTGGAATAGCCCTTGTGGTGCTGGTGATTGGGCGCTGGGTTATCCGGCTGATTCGAAAAGCGACCGAGGGGGTTCTCGGCGCCAAGGCGCTAGACGGAGTATGGGAGCGCTCCGGGGTAACCAAAGCCCTGGAAGGGAGTGACCAAACCCCTGCATCGATCTCAGCAACGATCGTCTATGGGTACTTGATGGTCGGTCTTTTCGTGATCGTGGCGCGAATCCTCGAACTGGGAACAATCGAGGAGTTGCTCACTCGCCTACTGGCATGGATACCGCTTCTGCTCATTGCAGCGGCCATTGTCATAATTGCCGCCGCCGCGGGCAGTTGGGCGGCAGGTCTGGTGAAGCCGTTCGCCGACCAGCAGCACGTCCCCTGGCTGACATATGCGGTTCAGGTTGGCGTGATCCTCTTTGGTCTGCTGTTCGCCATGGACATCATGGAGGTCACTTTCGCCGAAGACGTCGTGATGATTGTCATCGGGTCGGCGACAATCGCCCTAGCCATTGCTTTCGGTGTCGGTGGAATAGACGCTGCGAAGAAGTGGTGGGCCAAATACGGGAGTCCGTCGGACTCAGGTTCGGATCGCGATTCTGCCAACTACTGACGAATGAGGGTGGGATGATGCGTGTGTAAACGCGCATCACCCCACTCGCCTACGAGAACTTGGTCTTGGGGCGCTCCTGAAGCACCTCATCGATGTAGATGTCGAGCTTCTCGTTGTAGAAGGAGACGAGACCCGCCACTTTTTGAGACTCGGGAAGCGGCGTGTCGTAACCCCACACGACGTTGTCGTGGGTCTCGCCATCAGCAGTTACCGACCAATACCGGGCGGTGCCCTTGTACGGGCAAGAGCTCGCCAACTCGGTCGGTGTGAGAAGGTCCATCCGGACATCAGTTTTGGGCAAGTAGTAGCGAACCGGAAGACCGGTCTCGAATAGGAAAGAAGCGTTCGTCGAGTCGGCGATGGTCACACGGTCCACCTCTACCCTCACCCGTCGACTGGAAGGGAGGATGTCCAGCCTCGTGTATGGGTCACGAGGGTGCACATAGACTTCCTCGTCTTCCTCGAACCAATGGTCCATCGTCTTCCAGACCAGGGCAAAGTGACCGCCAAGCTCTGGGATCTTCGGATCGTGATAGGCGTAGGCAATCCCCTCGGCGTTGCCGGCCTTGACCAGGTATTGGGTGGCCTCACCCCGACTCGGGCTTCGCCGAGTCTCACCGGTCTCGACCAGCAGCTCGGTCTTCACGTCAGCCTCTGGGAAATAATAGGTCGGGTAGTAGGGGACCTCCCAGACCAATAGCGCTGACGTGGTATCCACCACGACTTCGCCCCCGAGCATCGCTCGGACACGTTTTTCGCCGCGCTCTGTGCGCACTCGTCCTCGGTCAGACATTACAAACCTCAAATATCGATGAACATGCCCATTGGACAACACCTACCGCGAGGCAATGATTCCGCAAGGACAGGCGCCTAGTAAACGATGACGGTGTCGAGGGGGAGATCGAGAGCCAACTGTCGACTTTCCCAATACTCGCCAAAACGCGATCGCAGCGAATCCGGGTTCTCGGCGTAGATCCGACGTCCCAGGATCTCAGCTGCCAGTTGCAGTTCAGCCCGTCTCTGGGTAACCAGAGCCGAGAAGAGTGACCGCTCCCGTGGGCTCGGACACATGTCTGGACGCTCGTGGATCAGCGTCAGGAGTTCCGCCAAGTCGTGATCCTCTCCGAGAAGGAGCCCGAGCCGATCAAGGGTCACCGCCATACCCACTATCACTTCCGGCCATAGCGGCACGAGAAACTCCATCTGATAGCGCAGGTACTTGGCACGCTTGCGCCAGAGGTGGAAGTGGAGCACGGTCGGTCGCGTATATGCGGTGACCATCTCGGTGCGCCCGCGCTCGTAGGTATCAGCCAAACCAGACTGAATCGACTTGAACCTGTCCCTTATCCCGAGCCCATACACCTTTCGGGCGTCTGGGTCGGTGGGCCAGGCAGAGTAACGGTGGTACGCGCGTTCCATATCCCCGACGAGCCGCCCGATCATGTCCGGATCTTCCAAAGCCCGAAGCTCGATCACATCTCGACGTTGTGCAAGACGCGAGATCAGCTCCTCGAACATGCCTTCAGCAAGCATCTCTCCGTACAGATCTTCGACCAACGAGGCCGCCTCGACAACAACCGCGGAAGACCGGAGCTCGCTTGTGAGGCGCCCCGTATTGCGTAGCGACTTGTCCTCATACCTGTAGATCTTGTCGGTGAGCTCGCCTCTGACGAGGCGAAGCAACGATCGAACCTTCTTGATCGCCCTCCTCGAATCGTGGACCGCGCTGCGGAACTGATCCTCACCGTCGAAGAAACCGCCCGCACCCAGTTCCAACTGCTCCATGGCGACCCTCTTCACACCAATCCCGAGTGGCTCGGCCTGTCCAAGCTGCAACTTCGAGTCGAAGGAGGGCAATCCCGGATCGGTCGATGAATAGGTGGCCAGAGTGGTCACGCGGCCAGCGTAATGTCACCCCCTATGAGATCCGCGGGTCTTCTTCCCTACAGAATCAACAGCGGCCTCGAAGTAATGATTGCCCATCCCGGCGGGCCATTCTTTGCAGGACGCGACAAGGGTGCCTGGTCGATTGTCAAGGGCGTGGTCAAGCGGGGTGAGGACGATGTGCAAACGGCCATCAGGGAGTTCGAGGAAGAAACCGGATGGCCGGCGCCAATCAACGACTGGGTGTCCTTGGGTGAGACCGTTCTCCGTTCCCGCAAGGTGGTCGTGGCGTGGGCGGTAGCCTGTGACTTTGACCCGGCCGCCCTGGACCCTGGGATGTTCCAAATGCATGGTCGTTCCTATCCGGAGATCGACCGTGTGGAATGGGTGACTCCCATCGTTGCGAGAACCAAACTCAGCGAGGCCCAAGGAGCGTTCGTTGATCGACTAGAAACCCACTTGGGTTTGAATAGTCCCCAATGAGGAGTGCCAATGAGTGAAGTGCCCCACAACGAAGCCGAGTGGCGAGACAAGCTGTCATCCGATCAGTACCAGGTGCTGCGTCAGGGCAGGGCACTACCGAGAGAGCCTTCACCGGCGAGTACTGGGACACCAAGACTCAGGGGACTTATCGTTGCGCCGGGTGTGGAGAGGAACTCTTCTCCAGTGACACCAAGTTCGAATCCGAATCGGGCTGGCCGAGTTTCTTTCAGCCACTCGACCCCAGCACGATCGAAGAGAAAGAAGACAAGACCTTCGGAATGGTCCGCACGGAGATCAAATGTGCCAAATGTGGCGGGCATCTTGGGCACGTTTTCGATGACGGTCCCAATCCGACCGGTCTGCGATACTGCATCAACTCGGCCTCGCTCGATCTGGACGAAGCCGAACCTAGCGGGTAGGCGGACTAACCCCGTACCTCGTTCATGACGGAGAGCATCTCGGCGTCGTGCGCCCCAGTCGGTAGATCTGCGACCGCAAGCTTGCCCCCGAGCAGACCTTCTGACTCGGTGAGTTTGACGTCCAATCGCTCGAGGGCTCGTTGCACCGGTTGGTTGTCGGGAACGACAACAAAACAGAAGGCTTCCACACCGTCGGCGCGTGCAATCGCGGCGAGGGCCTCGAATAGCAACGCCCCCAGACCCCGACGCTGAAACTCATCAATGACAGTGACAGCAACCTCGGCGCAACCAATCTTGGGGATCCGGATATAGCGCCCGGCGCCGGCAACTTCGCCATCGACCACCGCTCCCCAGGCAACGTGGTCTCGCTGATCGACATTGGTGAGGTACTCCAACTCACTGTGACTCAGATGACCCAACCCCAGGCCAAACCGGGTATACCGACTCTCCACCGAGAGGTGGTCGAGACCCTCCTCAACGAGATCACTGTCCTCGGCGGTGAGGGGACTCAGAAGCGCTTCTGAACCGTCCCGAAGCCGGATTGTCAGGCGGGGACGATCATCAGGAATCTCGACGGGCATGGTGGAGAGCCATTGAAGTCGCAATTGCACTACACGGCACATCAACGCGACACGTGTGACCGTAATTACGTTGGAGAGCACTAACTTCACCTCAATGGCGAGGCAACGGCTGGCAACAGCCACATCGGAGTTTGGGTCGGGCAGGCGCGAGTCACATGACGCCAGGCCGTTCTACGAGCGTTTCGGTCCACCGGTCATATCCGGGGACGAGCGAGTCGAGACAGCATCCGTCCTCGACCGGCTGTTTCACGGCGACGCAAGGGACATGACCGATAGCCAGGTTGCCGACCGATCGGTTGCCCTTCTGGTCACATCCCCGCCATACTTCGCAGGCAAGGAGTACGAGACGGACTTGGCCGCCGGGCACATCCCGTCGAGTTACGTCGAGTATCTCGAGATGCTTCGAGACGTGTTCTCGGTATCTCTCTGCAAACTCGAACCGGGTGGTCGTATGGCCATCAATGTTGCCAATCTGGGGCGAAAGCCCTACCGCTCGCTTTCCGCCGACATCATCTCCATCCTCCAGGACGACCTGGGAATGCTTCTCAGAGGTGAGGTGATCTGGCAGAAGGCCAGAGGTGCCGGTGGAAGTTGTGCGTGGGGCTCGTACCGGTCACCCCAGAACCCGGTTCTGCGAGACGTCACGGAGAGGGTCATCATCGCCTCAAAAGGGCGTTTCGATCGAGCGGTCAAAAGGGCGAAGAGGGAGGCGGAAGGTCTTCCTCATAGAGCAACGATCGAAACCGACGAGTTCCTCGAGGCCACGATCGATATCTGGGAGATCCCGCCGGAGAGCGCCACCAAGGTGGGACACCCTGCCCCCTTCCCATTGGCGCTGCCTGGACGGCTGATCGAGTTGTACACCTACACAGGCGACCTCGTGCTCGACCCGTTCCTTGGGTCTGGCACCACCGCGGTGGCAGCAGCCATCGCGGGACGGCACTACGTCGGCTTCGACACCGAAGCCGACTACCTGGACCTCGCCGAGGAGCGCCTCAGAACTGAGGTCGAAGCTTGACGATCAAGGTACTTGTCGTATGCGCCGGCAACATCTGCAGATCCCCTGCGGCAGAAGCGGCAATCGACGAGGCGGCCTTGGCTCGTGGAGTCGACGTGCAAGTCGATTCGGCCGGAACCGGGTCGTGGAACATCGGTGAGCCACCCAGCGACCATGCGATCGCCGCCGGAAAACGAGCCGGCCTCATCATCGAGGGCCGGGCCCGAAAGATGAACGGTCTCGATTTCGATCGTCACGACGTGATCCTGGTTATGGACCGGTCCAACCTCAGGGACCTCATGGCGATGACCGCCTCTTTGGAGGCACGCGCCAAGATGCGACTGTTCCGAACATACGACACCACTTCCGCGGAAGAGGAAATCCCTGACCCCTACGGCGGGCCCGATGAGGGTTACGACGAGACGATCAGGCTTGTTCGTGCCGCCGCGAAGGGATTCGTGGAGTCGCTCGTGTCAGCCGGCGTGGAGAATTCGATAGCCCTCGAGTAAAAACTCGAGCGCCATCCCGTGCGGGTCGTCACTCGCCAATAGGTCCGCATAGGCCAAACTCGAGCCGTTGAAGGACGTGCTGTTCCAGTAGGTGTTGGATCGGTCGATGTCGGACCAGGACGCCACATAGAGATACGGCTCCGGATTCCCTCCATCCCCCGGTGAGGCCCCAAAACTCGCCCGCTGTGCCTTCTCGTAGTCACCCAACTCGGTGGCCGGGTCGAGGTGCTCGGGCCAAAGCTGCACCTCGGAAACGTCATCACCCTCGACACCGTGGGTTCTCAACTCATTGAGAACGTGGAAGCCGAACTCAAACCAGGCCCCGATTGCGAGGCTCGCATCCTGGCTCACCGAGAGTTGGGTATCGGGATCAGATGCCGTCAGCGGATCGTGAAAGTCGGAGAACCATTCGACCTCGTAGTCGATCCCGAAGAACCCGGCAGCCTCACGAATGGTGGTTATCGCCTGGGTGGCTACGTTGCCATCCTGGCTGTGGAC
>QIDW01000466.1 GCA_003230435.1 Acidimicrobiia bacterium
CAGACCCTCGTATGTCCCCAACGCGTCGTCACGCATGACCTTGCCCTCATCGAGGGCAACCACACGTCGCTGCATGGCGTCGACAATGGCGTGATCGTGTGTTGCCATCACGACCGTCGTACCGGTACGGTTGATTCGGTCGAGCAGTCTCATGATCCCCACCGATGTCTTGGGATCGAGGTTTCCGGTCGGCTCGTCGCAGAGCATTATTGGGGGTCGGTTCACGAACGCTCGTGCCACCGAGACTCGCTGTTGCTCCCCACCGGACAACTGGCGTGGATACCGCTCCGCCTTGTCTGCGAGCCCTACGAGTTCGAGCACCTGGGCCACCTGAGGAGCGATCACAGACCTCGGACGGCCAAGGACCTCGAGAGCGAAGCCCACGTTCTCAGCAACGGTCTTATTGGGGAGAAGCTTGTAGTCCTGGAAGACCGTTCCGACGGATCGGCGTAGATAGGGAATCTTCCACTTCGGCAGTGTCGTGATGTCTTTGCCTGCAACCCAGACTTTCCCGCGGGTGACCGGCTCATCGCGCAGCAAGAGTCTGATCAGCGTTGACTTGCCCGAGCCTGAGGGGCCCACGAGAAACAGGAACTCCCCCTTCTGGATATCGAGGGAGACGTCGTTGGCGGCAATCGTGCCGCCTTCGTAGACCTTCGTGACGTTTTCGAGTCGGATCATTCGAACAGTGGGGGAGTCTCGCAGGAATGTGTTAATTGGCTGCGGATAGAGAAAACCGTAATGGTGAGACCAAAACTAGTTGGAATCACCCTGCGCCTCATGCTCAGCCCTCCGATGACGCAGATAGGCCTCAACAAAGCCCTGAAGGTCGCCGTCCAGAACACCCTGTACGTTTCCCACTTCGTGGTCTGTCCTCAGGTCCTTGACCATCTGATAGGGCTGGAGGACATAGCTCCTCACCTGACGACCCCAGGCGGCCTCACCCTTTTCGCCCCGGATCTCATTGAGGTGAGCCTGACGCTCGAAACGGGCACGCTCGGCGAGACGCGCCTTGAGCATCGCCATGGCCCTCGCCTTGTTCTGGAGTTGCGATCGCTCGTTCTGGCATTGCACAACGATCCCGGAGGGAAGGTGGGTGATTCGTACTGCACTGTCGGTCGTGTTGACGTGCTGACCACCGGCACCTTGAGAACGGTAGGTATCAATCCGAAGATCCTCCTCATTTACCTCGACGTCAGCCTGATCGCCGAGATCAGGCACCACGTCCACACCGGCAAAGCTGGTATGACGCCGGGCGTTGGCATCGAACGGGCTGATCCGCACAAGCCGGTGCACCCCCCGCTCCGACTCGAGAATGCCATAAGCGCGATCACCTTTGACCGTGAATGTCGCTGACTTGATTCCAGCCTCGTCACCCTCTGTGACCTCTTCGACAGTCACCGAGAATCCGGAGTCACTGAGAAAACGTTGGTACATCCGCGCCATCATTTCGGCCCAATCCTGGGCATCGACTCCCCCTGCGCCGGCGTGAACGCTGAGAATGGCGTCTGCCTCGTCGTACTCGTCAAAAAACAGCGACTCGAGCTCGAGGTCATCGAGGGACGAACCTGACTCCTCGAGGAGATCGACGGCTTCGTCCCGCGACTCCTTGTCGTCGACCTCGGCTGCCAGTTCCAACAGAACCTCGGCGTCATCTATCTGCGATGCAAGACCATCGACCTTCTCGAACAGCGCCTCGTAACGGGCGAGCCGTTGACTGACTACCCGTGCTTCGTCGGGGTCGTCCCAGAGGTCGGGAGATGAGACCTTCTCACGGAGCTGCGTGAGGTCTGCGGCCTTGCCCTCGAGGTCGAGAAACAAACGAGCATCATCAAGACGCTTTCGCAGCCCCGCGACCGCCGCCTGAGGATCGTTGATCTCCACGGCAGAGCTAAACCGCGCCGTGACAGCGTTTGTACTTCTTGCCGCTTCCACACGGACAGGGATCGTTGCGCCCGATCTTCTCGGAAGTGACCGGCTTTCTCGAAGCTGTGCTGCCGGCAGGCGCGGCCTGCACTCGCTGCGGCGCTGTCTTCGGCTGTGCCAGCTCGACGTGATAGACGTATCTGACGGCATCCCTCTTCACGGAATCGACGGCGTCGGCAAACAGGTCAAACCCCTCACGCTGATACTCCGTGAGCGGGTCACGCTGGCCCATCGCACGAAGTCCGATACCGGCCCGGAGGTAGTCCATCTCGGATAGGTGCTCCCGCCATTTGTTGTCGATGACTGACAGCATCACCGATTTTTCTACGCGGGTCATGACGTCGGCTCCCAGCTCGTCTTCTCGCGCCTGATAGGCCTCCAGCGCCTCGTCCTCGACAAAATCGATGACATCGTCAATGTCATAGGAATCGTCGAATTTCGACTCGTCGATCTTGGTGGGGTAGAACTGATCCAGCTCTCTTCGCAAAGCGTCCCAATCCCACTCGGCCTTCGGGATATCAGGTGAGAACTCAAACTCGACTATCGCGGTCATGACATCGATGATCCAATCACCGATCAGGTCGTCTCCAGCTGTGTCTTCGAGGATCGCGCGCCGCCACTCGTATATGACCTCGCGCTGGTGATTCATCACCTCGTCGTATTTGAGGACGTTCTTGCGTATCTCGAAGTTCTGAGATTCGACCTGGCGTTGGGCCCTCTCGATCGATTTGGAAACCATCTTCGCCTCGATCGGCTGGTCGTCTGGGATCTTCAACCTCTCCATGATGCTCGACACCCACTCACCCTGGAAGCGACGCATCAGGTCGTCTTCCAGTGAGAGATAGAACCGGCTTTCCCCGGGATCGCCCTGACGTCCGGACCGGCCCCTCAGCTGGTTGTCGATCCTCCTTGACTCATGTCGCTCGGTTCCGACTACGTACAAACCTCCGGCGTCAATGACTGCCTGTTTGTCGGGTTCGATCTGATGTGCAAACTCCTCGGTCAGCTTTTCCTCGAGCTCGGCGTAAGAAGGGTCATCCATAGCGATGCCGCGTCGCTTCAGCTCGACACGAGCCATGCCCTCGGGGTTTCCGCCCAGCATGATGTCGACACCGCGACCGGCCATGTTGGTAGCCACAGTTACCGCGCTCGGCCTGCCCGCCTGGGCGATGATCTCGGCCTCTCGAGTGTGGTGTTTCGCGTTGAGGACCTCGTGCTTGACTCCGGTTTTGGTCAAAGCCTTCGACAACAGCTCAGACCTCTCAATCGAGATCGTCCCCAGGAGCACGGGTTGACCCTTGTCGTATCGAGCTTTCACGTCGTCGACAACGGCGCCGAATTTTCCGGCCTCTGACTTGTATACGAGATCACCTTCGTCGGCCCGCGCTACCGGCTGGTTGGTCGGGATGGCCAGGACCTCGAGACCGTAGATCGATGCAAGCTCGGCAGCCTCCGTCTCGGCCGTACCGGTCATGCCGGCGAGCTTTTCATAGAGCCTGAAGTAGTTCTGAAGAGTGATCGTGGCCAACGTCTGGTTCTCTTCCTTGATCGTGACCCCCTCCTTGGCCTCGATTCCCTGGTGCAGGCCTTCGGAATAACGACGACCCTCAAGGACACGACCGGTGAACTCGTCAACGATCTTCACCTCGCCATGATCGACCAGATAGTCGACGTCGTTCTTGTAAAGGGCCTCAGCCTTCAGCGCTGTCTCGAGGTGATGAACGAAGTCGACGGCGGCGTGGTCATAAAGATTCTCTATTCCAAGAATCTGCTCGACTCGATCCACACCCTCATCGGTGGTGAGCACCTGGCGCTTCTTCTCGTCTACTTCGTAATGAATACCATCTTGGAGGCGACGAACGAGCTTGGCGAAGTCCTTGTACCACCTGGCGCTATCGGAAAGCTTGCCCGAGATGATCAGGGGGGTTCTTGCCTCGTCGATCAGGATCGAGTCGACCTCATCGACGATGGCGTAGCGATAGCCATGATGGACCCGGTTCTCGGAGGCCATGGCCATGTTGTCGCGCAGGTAGTCAAACCCAAACTCGTTGTTGGTTCCGTACGTGATGTCTGAGTCGTACGCCGGGTGGCGTAGTTCGGTGGGCATATTGTTCTGGATGAGGCCGACAGTCATACCCAGGAAGCGATAGACATGGCCCATCCATTCGGCGTCACGACTGGCCAGGTAATCGTTGACGGTGACCATGTGGACACCGTTTCCACTAAGGGCGTTGAGGTAGGCCGGCATAGTGGACACGAGTGTCTTGCCCTCACCCGTCTTCATCTCTGCGACCATCCCACGATGAAGGGTGGCGGCTCCGATCACTTGCACGTCGTAGTGCCGTTGTCCGAGCACTCGTTTTGCAGCCTCACGAACAACAGCAAAGGCCTCGACCTGAAGGTCATCGAGGCTGGCGCCGTTGGTTACGCGGTCCTTGAATTCAATTGTCTTGGCGGCGAGTTCTTCGTCACTCAATGACTCGAACTGCAGTTCGATGTCATTGACAGCGGCAGCGACCCTCTGAAATTCCTTGAGGGTTTTGCCTTCGCCGACGCGAAGAACCTTCTGAAGAATGGGCATTAGACCCCCTAATCCTACCGATAGCGCCGATTTGGCCCACTTCGGGTCGCCAACTTGCTCGCCCCGGCGAGCAAGCGTCATCGGACCTCTATGAGTCCCTCACGATGAGCCCAGTTAACCGCCTCGAACCTTGACTTCATTCCCAGCTTGTCCAGGATGTTGCGAACGTGGTTGCGGACTGTGTTCTCTGAGATATAAAGCTGATCGGCGATTTCCCTCGACGTGTTGCCCACCCCTACGAGTGTCAGGATCTCCAACTCCCGGCCGGTGAGTTCCGGTTGCCGGGCCGAAGCGGAGCCGTGATGACGAAGAAGATCACGTAACGAGGAGAAGAGCTTGCCACCCATTGCCGGTGACACCGCGGCACCACCTTCGAGCACGTCGTTCATGGCGTCGACGAGTCGCGGAAGTGGTGTGTCCTTTGTCAGATAGCCCGACGCTCCAGCTTTGACGGCTGCAAGGAGATCCTCGGCGGATTCGCTTGCCGTGAGCAAGACCACACGCGTCGTCGGGCTGGCCTTGATCATGGCGCCCACGACTTCGAGTCCTGACATACCCGGCATGAGAAGGTCGAGCATCACGAGGTCGGGTTCGAATTCTCGCGTCAGGTCGATACCTTTCATTGCATCTGCGGCGACCCCGACAACATCGAAACCCTCCTGGACGAAGGCAGCCCTCAGTGCTTCGCGAAAAAGCTCGGCGTCGTCAACTACAAGAACTGATGCCATGGGTCGGGGCTACCTCTGCTGGGTGGACATGCGCACTGGGCTCCGCTTCCGGGAGGCGGAGACTAGTGGTGTGGGCACTACTGGGACTGCATTGGCGGCGACGGCAGCACGGACACGATTCTCGCCGATCGACGCGATTGCCGACACCAGCGTGGCACCGGTGGTCACTACATCATCCACAACCAGGACCGGCCCTTTGGGAACCCTGCGCAGCCTGAAGCCGGTGACGACGCGGCTGTGATCACCCCCGGCACGTCGCTGCTTGTGCAACGGCGGTTGGAGAAGGGGCAGGACCGGCACCCCGAGATGGCGAGCTAGACGGTCCGCGAGGGCACGGGCCGGATCGACGCCATAACGGACCCGTCTCGTCAGAGCCCGAGGTACTGGAACAAGGGGAAGCGGAGGCAAACGTTCTGCCAGCATCGACGCCGCTAGGTCGGCGTACCCGGTCATACCTCGATACTTGAAGTGATGAACCAGGGTTTTTGCGGGACCTGAGTGTTCGAAGGCGGCAACGAGGCGAACTCCCCCGGGGAGCAGGCGGTCGGGCGCCAAACGGAGTTGGCACCGACACTCAGCGCATAGGAGGTGACCGGAATGGAAACGGTGACATGCCTGACAAAACATGTCGAGAAGCCTATTGCCGGCCTCCGACAGAA
>QIDW01000168.1 GCA_003230435.1 Acidimicrobiia bacterium
GGCGGAAGTACTGGGTGTGGTGTCCGGGACCGATGGGGGCAGCGCCGAGATTCTCACGCTTGCCGCCGGAGGAACCCGGAACCCCTTCAACGAGACCACACTGCTGAACGGTGACTACAACCGTCTGGTCATGGACGGCCGGAAGGTGTTCGTCGAGGCGGTAAGGCGGATGAGCGAGGCCTCGGTCGAGGTGTTGCGACGGGTCGGCAAATCTGTGTCGGATGTCGCCCTTGTCATTCCACACCAGGCCAACCTGCGAATCATCGACGCCGTTCGCAAGAAGATGGGTCTCGACGAGGAACAGGTATTCGTGAATGTCCAGGAGTACGGGAACACGGGGTCGGCCACCGTTCCCTTGGCCATGTGGGAGGCCGTCGGCAATGGCAAGATCCAAAAAGGAGATCTGGTAGTCCTGACGGCGTTCGGGGCAGGCTTCCACTGGGCAGCGGCCGCCGTTCAGTTCTGAGCAATTTTTCCCAGGTAGTTCTCTAGATACCTCTCGTACCGCTGCGGGTCGGCGTTCCAGCTCATCACATGACCCGCCGCGGGGGTTTCCACGAGTGTCACGACACTTCGGGCTCGAGCTTCCAGTTGCCGACTCACCGAGATCGGGACTACATGGTCCGACGTGCCGTGAAAAACCAGTGTCGGGACCTTCAATATCGTCACTGCGCGTTGCACGTAGTTGGTGGCCTCCCAATCGACGTGCCAGCGCATGTCGGCGATCCACATCCCGAACTCGGCAATCAGACGACTGACTCGGATCTTGGTGCCCGAAAAACGCAGATCCTGGGACCCATATCGCACTGCTTCGGCAAGAAGAACGTTTGGCGAGTCGAGCACCACACCGATCACCCGCTCGGCCAGATCCGACCGTTCCAAGAATGCCATGGCGTGAGCGGCCCCGGTGCTGTAACCGACCAGGATGATTTCGGCCGCGCCATGACCGATGGCGTACTGCACTGCCCCTTCGACGTCCTCCCACTCTGTCTGCCCGAATCGGTAGTGGCCACTCGGATCCCGAGGCGCTCCCGGGTCATTCCGGTAGTCGATGACCATCGATGTCACTCCGGCTGAGTGGAGAGTTGGCAGCAGACGAATCGCCTCCCTTCTTTGCGCGGTCCACCCGTGAATGTGGATTGCCCAGGTGCTGGCATCCGCGGCTGGGACGGTCCACGACCCGATGGGTCCGAGCGGACTCTGGTATGTGGTGGTTTCGAAGTCGAGGTCTGCGTCTGATGGGTCGGTCGGGAAGGCATAACCCTCGAGTTCAACCGGTGGGCAGGTCTCGAGCGAGCTGTCAGCGCATATCGGGGGAGTATTCCCCTCGAGTTGGGTGTACTCCCGGGTTACATCCAGCCCATCGACTGCGATCACCTCGCCGACGCGCCCGTATCCGCCCTCCCAGTAGAGACCGAGTGTTCCCGGGTGTCCGATGTCCTGACGAGGCTCGGTAACGGTGAGAGTGATTCGTCGTTTGTCGACCGATCGAACCCAGACACCAAACTTGCGTTTCGACGGCTGAACACGGAGCGCACTTTTCCGAAACCCATTGGCATAGACCCACCCGCCAATCAGATGGAAGAGAACAATGAGGATGATGATCAGCGAGATCGTTATTGCAATGGACAAGGCCGAGACACTTTACGAGGGAACTTCCGCGCCTGGGTTCAGCCCCGCCCCATCCTTTCTGTGAACGGAATTGTGGCCTCAGCCCGCGAATCGGTTCACAGAACGCGTTTGGCTAGATTCTCCGCCACATGAACTTCACAGAGACCTTCGTCAAAGTTGCCGTCACCGTTTCTGATCGTCTCAACCCGATCACCAGTGGTCCGGCGGGGCCGTTGAAGGCGAGTGCCGCCCTCGATTCGTTTGGCCCGTCCTTGATGCCAAGAACATCGGTCCATCAGGGAATTGCCGCCGGATTGACAGTGCTCGCCGCCGAGGTAATCGGCCTCAGTGTGGACCTTGTTGCGCGAAGGGTGGCACCTGCCGGTTCACCTCTGGCCTGGCGTGTTGGAGCGCGAGCGGCCATCGCCGCGGGTGGTACTGCCCTGAGCCGAATCCAGGAGGCTGAAGACGAGCCGACATCCAAGGCGATGCTGCGCAGCGCGGGCCAGGTAGTGAGCGTCGCCGCAATAGGCGGCATCATCCATGAGGCCGGCAACGAGGTGCAAGGAAAGATAGACACTCCGATTGTGCCCATCGTCAGCGGTCTCGGTGGTTTCGGATACATGGCAAGCCGATGGGGTAAAGAGCTCGAAACCCGCAAGGCGGTTATCCAGCGTTGGACCGAGGATGACAAACCGGCCCAGCTACCGCTGTCCATAACAATTGCCATTGGCCTGGCTTTTGCCGGACGATGGGTCGGCCGCGGCTATCTCTCGTCTCGCAACTCACTCATCGCGTACGTCGGAGAAGGCCCTGGTCACTCTGCGATCGGTCGCGTCATCAACGGTGCCCTCTGGGGTGTGGGAGCCGTGACTCTTTACGGCAGTCTTGTCCGACGCATCTCGCGGGCCAACGCCAAGGTGGAGACGAACTTCTCTGTGCCCCCAAGCAACGAGTATGTCTCAGGTGGCCCGAACAGCGTTTCACCGTTCGAGGAACTCGGCCTCCAGGGTCGCAGGTACGTGACCGAGGTAGTGACTCCCGACGTAATCGAGGAGACACTCGGCGAGCCGTCCAAGGCTCATCCAATACGAGCATATGTGGGTGTCGATTCGGAGCCCATCTACGCCACTGGGAGGTCAGAGCTCGCTTTGAACGAGATGGAGAGGCTTGGAGTGTTCGACCGGGAGTATCTGCTGCTGGTGTCGCCGACCGGGACTGGCTGGGTCGACCACACCATGATCGAGTCCGCCGAGCTGTTTGCTCGCGGCGACATCGCCACTGTCTGCATTCAGTACGGAAAAGCGCCGTCGTTCCTCGAGGTCCAGGGAGTGTCGTTGGGCCGAGCCCAATTCCGGCAATTGTTGTGGGGCGTGAAGCAGCGTCTCCGCACTGTCGATGAGAAGAAGCGTCCCAAGGTGCTGGTCTTTGGTGAGAGTCTCGGGGCCTGGTCAAGCTCGGATGTCATCATGCACCAGGGCATCGCCGGCTTCGACCACTACGGCATTTCGAGGGCCCTTTGGTTTGGGCTTCCCGGTCTTGCCCGTTGGTCCAAAACCGGAATGCGTGAGGGCCGGAACCCGCTCACACCCGGGGGCAGCGTCGCCGCTTTCGACAACTTTGAACAGTACGAGGCTCTCCCAGCGACCGAGAGAGAATCTTTGCGAGCCATCATTGTTGACCACGACAACGATCCGATCGCCACGATGTCGCTCCGCCTGGCGGTCAAAAAGCCGTCATGGCTCGATGGCGAGCGGGGGCGCAACGTCCCTGAGAAAATGAAGTGGACTCCCATTATCTCCTTCATCCAGGTGCTCATCGACGCGATGAATGCCATGGTCACAGTCCCCGGCGAGTTCAAGTCGTTTGGCCACGACTATCGGGCAGACACGGCCGATTTTGTACAGGCAGCGTATGGACTTCCGTCAGCGACCGACGAACAGAGACAGGCTATCCACGACACGCTGATAGCCCGTGAGATCGACCGTGCAGCTCGGATCAAGGCCGAGGAGCCAGGTCTCATAGGGGACCCGTTGCAGCAAGTCGGCGAGGTCGTCCAGTAAGACGGACTAGTCGTCTTGCGCCGATCGCATTGTTCGGCCGGTGCCGAGCAGGGAGACGACCCGTGCCACTACCACAACGAGGAAAATCTGTCCCATGATCGTCTGGAAGACCACCACCGCCCGCGCCAGGTCGGTAACGGGTGTGATGTCGCCATATCCGAGCGTGGTCATGGTGACGAAACTGAAGTAGTTGAACTCGCCTAATCCACCATCGACCACGGACTTGAACGCGTCCGGATTGGCTCGGTAGATGGTGGCGAAGATGAAGCTGAATGCAATTCCTAGGGACAGATACGCGGCGATTGCTCCCCACATCGTCGTGCCGGTGATGATCTCGTGTCGGGCGATTCGTCTCACGATCACAGCGGGCGTTGCGATGAGAAGAACCCCGAGTACCAGTGAAGCGATTCCGACCACGACCGCCTGAACGCCTGGGATCACAAGAGCCAGAACCACCGTGATCCAGGCCAAGAATGAGATTCGCACGGCCAACGGCTTTGCGTCCGAAGCAATCATGGCGAGTGTTGCGGCGCCACCAGCGATGACCGCCGTGAGGATTCCCGAGGATTCCTTATCGGGCGACACGGCGATGGGCACGAGTATCAGCAACAGAAGCATCACCGTTACGGTGACGTAGGCGTCGGACGATCGTTCGAATCGCTGCCAGCGTTTGGATATCTCTGGTGACAAGAGGAGTTCCTGAGTTGGTCCTGTCACGTTAGGTACGGCTGGCACGCACTTCCGGCATCAAGTTGATGCCGCGGGAACCAAGTAGCAGTCGAAAGCGTCCAAAATAGGAAGGGACACTCCCCCAGCTTCAAACAATGACACTCGTTTCCACCGTCGCACCACTTGCTGGTTACGCAATCGTCTTTCAGACGATCGTCTACTTGCTGATTCCTGCCCGTCGAAGGACGTTGTTGGCCCCTGTCCTCACCGGTGTGGTCGGGGCAGTGGTGACGTTAGGGGCTGGCTGGATCTTTGGTTTCGAGACCATCGGACTCGGTGCCCCCGACATGGCAATCGTGACAGCCTGGGCGGTTGCGACTGTCCTGGTGATGTCGGCCATCGGCGGGTACATGCTGAGAAAGCCTGAGCTTCGCCCCCAATTGGCCGACCCACGTCTCGCCGCGCTGAGTCCTCGTCAGGCGTTCACACAGATCGCGGTTCGGATCCCGGTGATGACCGCCCTCATCGAAGAGGCATTTTTCAGGGGCGTGCTCCACGCTGCTCTCATCGCTCTTTACCCACCATCGATCGCACTGGTTGGAGGCGCTCTTCTCTTTGGGTTGTGGCATGTCGGTCCCGGCTTCGATCAAGCGCGTGCCACGGGCAAGGATTGGCGGAGCAACGCTCTTCATGTCGGAATCACTGTGTTGGCAACGTCTCTTGCCGGAGCAGCCCTCGTGTGGCTTCGCATGGAGACGGGTTCGATCTGGGTTCCGGTAGCCGTTCACGCGGGAATCAACATGACTATGGCTGTCTTCGCCCGACTTGCCGCGCGTCGACAAATGGCGAGGGCCTAACCGGCAGCCAGTTCTTCCTCTGGCTCTAGCTTCATTGCCAATCCGGGTGGTTCCGGGTCGGCCGCACCCGGAATCCACTCGTCGCAACCCCCGTTGCTTGTAGTAGAAATGCCCGGCAAGATCCGGAGGTAACGAATTTTCTGCGTAACCGGACCAGAAAGCCGGGCATGAACCAGTGGTGATAGACCGATCCATCCAGAGGGGGAGCCATGGGATCGGCCAATGACGTCCGCTTCGCTTTGCTGTATGACAGGTACTACCAGCACATCTACGCCTACTGCCGCCGACGGACCGCTCCCGACCGGGTAGATGACGCCGTGGCCGACACCTTTCTCACCGCCTGGCGTCGCATCGATGATGTTCCCGACGATCGAGAAGGTCTTCTCTGGCTCTACCGGGTGGCCTACCGGGTTCTCGGCCACCAATGGCGCAGCGTTTCACGCCGCCGCAAACTCGAACAGAAGCTGGTTTCGCTGGGCAAGGAAAGTCCGCT
>QIDW01000010.1 GCA_003230435.1 Acidimicrobiia bacterium
GGGCGAATTCCAGGCCGTGCTCTTCCAGCCGGGACCCGTAGCGTTCGAAGAATTGGGAGCCGGCAAAGAGGTTCAGATTCGCCGCGAACAAATCGTGACGAAAGCCAGGAAGCGTGACCTCCTCAGTGCGGATTGCTCCGCCAGGATCGGCGTTGGCCTCGAACACACCGACCTTCCAGCCTGCCTCGGCGAGCATCACCGCTACCGCCAGACCATTGTGCCCGGCCCCTATCACAACTGCGTCGTACTCACCCATATCGGCTCCACTTCCGTGCCTCTTGCCGATCATATGTGATGTAGCCCCTACCGGCTCCATCCATGTGGATTGCCGTCTTCTGACTGAGTGGAGATGGCAAAACGTCTAGGTGACCTCCACCAACTCACCGGAAGTCAGGTCGCGCACGAAGGCCTCAAACATACCAGCCTCCAGTACACATTCTAGAGCTGTGGTGAGCATGGGGAAGGGAGCCCTCTAAGCTCATTTCGTGAGCTCAATCCACACGACCTGGGGTTTCATCGCGGTCGGGATAAGTGGCGTGGTCGGTCTCTGGGGTGTACTCATGGCAAGACGGGAGAGCGTCCCCAACGCGTTCTATTGGGCGGTTGGTGTCGCCATCGTCGCACTGCTCGCTCAGATCCTGCTTGGTGTTTACGTGATGTCCCAGGGTGTCGACCCTGGTAACCAGCATGTCTTCTACGGGATCGTGATCGCGGTGACGTTCACGTTTGTCTATGTCTACCGGGCGCAATTCCGGAAACGTCCCGCGCTGTACTACGGCCTGCTTCTACTGTTCACAATGGGTCTAGGAATCAGAGGGATCATGACGTTTGGTGGCAACTTCTGATGTTGCTCGAAGGCAAGAAACTGCTCATCACCGGTGTGCTCACAGATGACTCCATCGCGTGGCATGTCGCTCGCATCGTCCAGGAGGAAGGCGCCGAGATCGTTGCCACGGGTTTTGGCCGAGGGATGAGTCTCACGGAGCGCTCCGTTCAAAGACTGCCGGAGCCATGTGACGTTCTCGAATTGGACATCAACGATCCAGAACACGTTGATGCCTTGACCGTCGACCTGACCGATCGTTGGGGCAAGATCGACGGCGCGCTTCATGCCATAGCCTTTGCCCCTGCCGACGCCCTTGGGGGGAACTTCCTCAATACGCCTGCGGAGTCGGCGCAAGCAGCCTTTGTGACTTCGGCCTTCTCCTATAAGACCCTCGCAGTAGCGCTACTACCGCTGATGAAAAAGGCGGGGGGTGGGTCACTCGTCACGTTGGACTTCGACAACACCCGGGCCTGGCCTGCCTACGACTGGATGGGCGTAGCGAAATCGGCGCTGCAGAGCGTGACCCGATATCTCGCACGAGACCTGGGCGCAGACCGGATACGGGCCAACGCTGTTTCCGCCGGACCTCTGGCAACCGTGGCTGCAAAGTCGATCCCGGGTTTCGAAAGGTTCGATGCGCTTTGGCGAGAGCGATCGCCTTTGGTCTGGGACGCGACCGATCCAGAACCGGTAGCACGCATGGTTGCCGTGCTTCTCAGCGACTGGGCACCGATGACGACCGGCGAGATCGTCCATGTGGACGGCGGGCTCCACGCTGTCGCCGCCGGGAAAGATGGAGGTTAGGCCTCTGCCGGCATGGTGACCACGAGGGGCAGTTCGACGACGAACGTGGCCCCACCGCCCTCCGTCGTCTCGATTCGCACAGAACCGCGCATCGTCTCGGTGAGACTCTTCACGATCGACAGACCGAGCCCTGTCCCGCCCTTTGACCTCGTATCCGATTGGTCTACTTGGGTGAACCTCTCGAATACGCGCTCTCTCTCATCTTCGGGTATACCTGGTCCATGATCGACAACGGCCAGAAAAGCCGTGCTCGCCCGCTGCCAAGCGAACAACTCGACCGGACTGTCAGGCGCGTACTTGGCTGCGTTCTCGACGAGGTTGATGAGAACCCGCGACAGGTGATCCCGGTCTGCCCGTACCTCTAACCCTTCCGGGTCGACCGTTATCTTCGGCTCGATTGACACCACGCGGTTGACCTCGCCGAAGATCTCGTCAATCGAGATCGCTTCGATCTGCAATGGGATTGCCCCTCGATCGATTCTCGACACAACCAGCAGGTCCTCTATGAGCCTCTGCAACCGCCCAGCCTGGCGTCGCGCGCTGAGGAGTAGCTGCTGGGATGTGGGCTCCGGCGGCGCCAACTCGGGGCGATTTACCGTGTCCAACGATCCGATGATCGATGTCAAGGGGCTTCGCAGCTCGTGGCTCACCGTCGAGACAAAGTCAGATTTCATTTGAGCGACCTCTTCAAGACGTCTCGTCATCTCTGCCTGGGCCTCGTACCTCCCAATCTGGCTCAGGACAAGCCCTGCCGGAGCCGCCAGCGATCCCAACTGCTCCAACTGGTCTTCCGTGAAGTCATGCTCGTAGGGATCGCCCACCACGATGACGCCCACCCTCATCGCTTCTACCTTGAGAGGCGCCACCAGTGCCTGCTTCAGGCCAAGCTCTTTGAGCAAGACATGTGACTCAGTCATCGGGTCGATCTGCTTGACCAGGATGGGTTTGGCGGCCCGGTAGGTCTGGGCCACCACACTCGTTGCGTTTATCTCGACCGCTATTTCTTCGGTCTCGAGCGGATATCCGTTGACCCAGATAGGGCTCATCACCTCGAGGCGTGCCAGGTCGGTGTCGTGAAGAAGGACCACCCCCACCTGGGCGTCGAGGTATTTGCAGATGGTTCCGATTAGATGCGGGACAATCTCGGCCAGCGATTCGGCGCGAGCCAAAGTGGCGCTGACCGCATAGAGACGTTCGAAGTCGAGACGCTGAACCTCGAGCTTGCTCTCCTTTCCTGCCGAGACGACGGCTTCTTTCTCAAACTCAAAACCGACGAGGGCTGTCGCGGAAGCAACGACCAAGACGGTCAGGACCGGGGCAAGCACGTCTGGGATGGCATCGGCAAGTCCGAGAGTGAAAGCGATGTAGGAGATGGCAACGCCGATGGTCACGGTGATGATTGCGTGGGTCCACCATGTGAGGAGAAGGCCTGATACCGCTGCAATTCCAAAGAGAATGGGCTGTGCAGTGGCACTTAGCTCCGGGATGGTGGCGAGTGCCGTTATGCCGACGATGAGAGCAAGAAGCCAGCCAGTCGAGATCCATGGGGCAGCCCCGGTCCCCATGAGGCCTTCCCACCGGATTGCGGCCGACGAAACCAACAGCACCGCCAAACCCGCCATCGGAATGTAGAAGGCCGGCAGCGTGAAGATCTCGCTGCGAACGGCCTGCGCGCCGATGATGATGAGAACGACCCAAGCCACTGCCGACGCCCGACGAAGCAGCGATGCCCGAAACCGGGCCATCGCCGCGTGGATTGTCGTTTGGATGTCTTCGGTGGTCATTGGATCGGCGCCTGCTCCCTGTATTCTCGGCGTTTCTCCCTGTCGGATCGAGGATTGATCTTTGGCTTTACGGTCATTCGTTGACGGCGCAGTGTTTGCCGAGGTGTTCGGCGATGGTCCGCCACGTGTTCTTGCCCTTCATGGGTGGGGTCGGCGCGGTGCCGATTTCAAGAACAGCCTGACGGGTGTGTCCGCCCTTGCCCCGGATCTACCGGGTTTTGGTGCGTCGCCTCCTCCCGCTGACGTGATTGGCGCCGAGGGTTATGCAGACATTGTCTCCCCGATACTGTCCGAGTTCGATAGGCCTCCAGTCCTGGTCGGCCATTCGTTCGGCGGCAGGATCTCGGTCTGTCTCGCTGCTCGATTCCCCGAAAAGGTCGGTACCGTGATTCTCATCGGTGCGCCGGTCGTGCGTACAGCTTCCCGTCGGTCGCCAAAGCTCTCCTACCGAATCATCAGATCTCTCAACAAGGTCGGCATGGTTTCGGATGAGCGCATGGAGACAATACGGCAACAGAGCGGTTCGGCCGACTACCGGTCAGCCACCGGCGTCATGCGGGACATCCTGGTGAAAGTGGTGAACGAGAGCTATGAGCCGCAACTCCGCGACATGCAATCGCAGGTTTTGCTCCTTTGGGGAGATTCGGATGGGGAGGTTCCCGTTTCCGTCGCACGAGCCACTGCCGACGTCATGGGCCGAACAGGAGACGCCCCAGAATTGAGAGTGCTCGAAGGCGTGGGGCACCACGTCCCCATCGAAGCCCCGGAAGAGCTCCGCAAAGCCATAGATTCTGTTCTCGAATGAACTGGGTTCTGGCGGCAGTCTGTGGGATCGCTTCGATCCCCGCTGGCCTTCGTTGGCTGCGGATCGCGCAACGCGAGCACTATCTCGCGCCCTCTGTCAGTCGATTCGCGTGGCGGTGGTGGACCAGCGGGCCACTCAACCTCGGATTGTTGGCCATCGCTGTCGTCGGCGTCGTTGGCTCGGTGTGGAGCGTCTGGTTCGGTTTCTTGGTGGCGGTGGCGCAGATCGGTCCGATCGGGCTGTCGGTCAAAGGCAAGACGAGCCCGCTGGTTTGGACGAGCCGACTGCGCCGGCTGGCGGTCGTGTCGGGACTCGCCATCCTCATTGTCTATTACATCGGCGGAAGGTCGGCGACCCCGGTGATAATTGTCGCGGGGCTGTTCGGATTGCCTCTGCTTGTCGACCTCGCTCTCATACTTCTCACACCGTTCGAGGGTCTGGCAGGTTCGAAGTGGGTCGACAAGGCCGGTCGAAAACTCGAGGCGGTCAGAGCCGATGTGGTGGCGATCACGGGCTCGTACGGCAAGACGACAACCAAGAATTATGTGGCCCATCTGCTCGACGGGACGAAAAGAACGGTGCCTAGCCCAGCCTCGTACAACAACCGAATGGGGTTGGCGCGAGCCATCAACGAGAGCCTTAGTCCGGGCACCGAGGTGTTCATCGCCGAGATGGGTACTTACGGTCCCGGTGAGATCGCGGAGTTGTGCAAGTGGATTCCGCCGCGGGTGGCGGCGATTGTCGGGGTTGGCCCTGTCCATCTCGAGAGGTTTCGAACCGAAGAGCGCATCGTCTCGGCCAAGGCCGAGATCCTGGAGAATGCAGAAGTTGGTGTGATCTGCGTCGACCACCCTCTGCTGGCTCAACTTGCGAAGGAAAAAGCCAGGTCGATGGAGATTATCGAGGTCTCCACAGGCGATGACGGTCGGGTCGGGGTGGCGGGCGGTTCCATTCGAGTCGATGGACGGGTCATTGCCTCGGCCCCCAAGAACGCGTTCTCGGCAAACTTGGCTGTTGCGATTGGCGTCTGTCTCGCCCTGGGTGTTGACGTCGAAGGCCTGGTTGCGCGTACGGCCACTTTGCCGGTTGCCGAGCACCGTCAGTCGGTCACGGTTTCCGAATCAGGATTTTCGATCATCGATGACACGTTCAATTCCAACCCGGCAGGTGCAAAACGCGCTCTCGAGATGCTCCAGAAAGTGGGAAAGGGTGGAAGGCTGGCCGTTGTAACACCGGGGATGGTTGAGCTCGGTCCGGTTCAGGACAAGGAAAACAGGGCATTCGCCTCCGCCGTCGGCGGAGTGGCGGATCATCTCCTTATCGTGGGCAACACCAACCGTGAGGCTTTGATCGAAGGTTCTGCCAAGGGTCAGGCGTCCGTTACCGTCGTCAACACCCGGGAAGAGGCGGTCGACTGGGTCCGGGGAAACCTTTCTCTACGAGAACGATCTTCCCGACCATTACCCATGAGAGCCACTAAGACAGCAGTCGTATTCGGCGGACCGTCAGATGAGCACGACATCTCGGTCCTGACCGGCCTCCAGGTAACACGCGCCCTTGACGATGTGCATGCCATCTACTGGTCGAAATCCGGTGAGTGGTACCTGGTGGAGTCCGATCTCGAAGCGAGGGATTT
>QIDW01000043.1 GCA_003230435.1 Acidimicrobiia bacterium
ACTACTGATGTGACCGGGTCGGTGATCTTGCCTGAGGGCACTCAGATGGTGATGCCCGGTGATAACACTGAAATGTCGGTGGAGCTGATCGCCCCTATCGCAATGGACGACGGTCTCAGGTTTGCTATCCGTGAAGGCGGCCGCACCGTCGGCGCCGGACGAGTCACCAAAATCACCAAATGAGCGACCAGCAGAAGATCCGCATAAGACTCAAGGCCTACGACCACAACGTTGTGGACGAGTCGTCGAAGAAGATCACCGAGACGGTGCTGCGCACCGAGGCCACGATCAGGGGTCCCATTCCGCTTCCGACCGAGATCCACCGCTGGACCGTTGTGCGCGGGCCTCACGTCCACAAGGACTCCCGTGAGCACTTCGAGATGAGGATCCACAAACGTCTCATTGACATCCTCGAGCCGACCCCAAAGACGGTCGACTCTCTCATGCGCCTCGAATTGCCTGCCGGCGTGGAGGTCGAGATCAAGTTATGAAGGCGATTCTCGGACAGAAACTGGGTATGACCCAGATCTTTGACGATGAGGCCCGGGCTATCCCGGTGACCGTCGTCAAGGCTGGCCCTGTCCACGTAGTCCAGATAAAGACAATGAAGAGAGATGGTTATAACGCCATCCAGATCTCCTTTGGCGAGATGAAACCCGGTAAAGCCAACAAACCCGAAGCCGGTCACTATGCCAAGGCCGGGGTTGCTCCCGGCACCCATCTCGTCGAGGTCAAGGTCGAAGAGCCGGGCGACTATCAGGTTGGCCAGGAAATCAAGGTAGCCGAGGTCTTTGAAGCTGGGACCAGGGCCGATGTCTCCGGTGTCTCGAAGGGCAAGGGCTTTTCCGGCGTCATGAAGCGTCACAACTTCAAGGGACAGCCGGCATCGCACGGAACCCACAAGAAGCATCGCGCCCCAGGCTCGATTGGCGCCTGTGCAACTCCGGCCCGCGTCTTCAAGGGAATGCGCATGGCGGGTCGCATGGGTGGCGAGAAGGTCACGACACTCAGTCTGGAGGTCGTCGGCGTTGATGAAGAGCGCGGTCTGCTGCTGCTCGGTGGATCGGTGCCAGGGCCCAAGGGCTCAATCGTTCTTGTCAGAGAGGCGGTGAAGGCTCGTGACTGATGTGAAAGCTCCCCTTTACAAGTCTGATGGCGCCGCCAGCGGTGATATCAAACTGGACCCCGACGTATTTGGCATTGAACCGAACCTCGACGTTCTTCATCAGGTGGTGACAGCGCAACTGGCCGCAGCGCGTTCTGGCAGCGCCAACACGAAAACCCGTGGTGAGGTTCGTGGTGGTGGCCGTAAGCCTTGGAGGCAGAAGGGCCTCGGTCGTGCCCGGCATGGCTCGATTCGCTCCCCGCAATGGGTTGGCGGAGGTGTCGCTCATGGCCCCAAGCCTCGTGATTACAGCCAGCGCACACCCAAGAAGATGAAGCGACTTGCTTTGTACAGCGCTCTTTCGGCTCGTGCCTCGGAGGGGGGCGTCAAGGTCGTCGAGGACATCGACTGGGCCAGCCCGAAGACAAAGCAGGCGGTTGGCCTTCTCGATGCGATAGACGCCGGGGGCAAGACACTGTTCGTTCTTACCCAACTCGGGGGTGTTGCTGGCAAGTCGTTCCGCAACCTTCCCGAAGTGCGGCTTGTAGAGCCTGGTCATCTGACGCCCTACGACGTTCTCTGGTCCGATCAGGTGGTATTCACATCCCACACGGTGGGGTCGGTCGGCCGACACAGCTCATACGAGATCAGCGCCTCTGATTTCATCAAAGATGAAGCCTCCTCCTCCGGAGGAGGTAACGATTCCTGATGAAGGCGAGCCATGACCTCATCCTTGCTCCGGTCGTTTCTGAGAAGTCTTACGACCTCATCGAGAACGAAAACACCTACACCTTCGAGGTGGACCCCCGCTCCAACAAAGAGGAGATTCGGGACGCCATCGAAGAGATTTTCGACGTCACGGTCATCCGGGTCAACACGATGAACCGCAAAGGCAAGCGCAAGCGCAGTGGCTACAAGTTCGGTAAGCGCAAAGACGTCAAGCGCGCCATCGTCAGAATCGCCGAAGGCGATTCGATAGATCTGTTTGGAGTCTGAGATGGCAGTCAAGAAGCGCAAGCCGACTTCACCCGGGCGTCGGTTCCAAACGGTTTCGGATTTTGCCGAGATCACCACCGACAAGCCCGAGAAGTCGCTCATCGCAAAGAAATCCAAGACCGGCGGCCGCAATACGTATGGACGGGTGACCTCACGTCATCGTGGTGGTGGGCACAAACAGCGCTATCGCATCATCGACTTCAAGCGTGAGAAGGACGGGATCACGGCGCGTGTTGCCTCCATTCAGTACGACCCGAACCGCAACGCTCGTATCGCTCTCCTCAACTACGCAGACGGTGAGAAGCGCTACATCCTCGCTCCTCTCGGGGTGAAGGTGGATGATCGGTTGATGTCAGGCGCCAAGGCCGATATCCGACCAGGCAACGCCCTGCCCCTGCGGAACATCCCAGCTGGAACGACGGTGCATGCCATCGAGATGCGTCCCGGTGGCGGAGCCAAGTTGGCTCGATCCGCCGGCGCCTCGGTTCAACTGATGTCAAAGGAGGGTGACCTCGCCCTTCTGCGTCTCCCCTCCGGCGAGATGCGTCAGGTGCCACTCGATAGCCGTGCCACGGTTGGTCAGGTGGGCAACACCGAGGCCGAGTTGATCAAGATCGGCAAGGCCGGTCGCAACCGCTGGAAGGGTGTCCGCCCGCAGACTCGTGGTGTGGCAATGAATCCCGTCGATCATCCCCTCGGAGGTGGTGAGGGCAAATCCTCCGGTGGTCGACATCCGGTGAGCCCGTGGGGCAGGCCGGAAGGTCGCACCCGCAGCAAGAAAAAGGCTTCTAACAAGTACATCGTGCGCCGACGCACCAAGAAAGGCAGACGCTGATGAGCACGATTTGTCAACACCACACGTCGGCGCATTGCAGAAGCTTCGCTTCTGTCGTGCGACGTCGCACGAAGAAGGGACGCCGATGATGGCGCGTAGATTGAAGAGGGGACGCCACTAATGGCCCGCTCGCTGAAAAAGGGCCCTTTCGTCGACGAGCACCTCGCCAACAAGGTCGATGAGCTCAACCGAACGGGCCAAAAGCGCGTGATCAGGACTTGGTCGCGACGCTCCACGATCATCCCGGAGATGATCGGGCACACTCTCGCCGTCCATGACGGTCGTAAGCACGTGCCCGTATACGTCACAGAGTCGATGGTCGGTCACAAGCTGGGGGAGTTCGCTCCTACCCGTACTTTCCGCGGTCATGCAGACAAGGCGGCCTCGAGGCGATGAAGGTCAAAGCCCACTCCCGCTTCATTCGCCAGTCGCCCTACAAGGTGCGCCGGGTGCTTGATCTGGTCCGGGGACTTCCGGTCGAGGAGGCAGAGCACATGCTTCGGCTCACTCCACGTGCCGCTGCGGATCCGATTGCAAAGGTTCTGAAATCGGCAGTCGCCAATGCCGAGCACAACCACGCTCTAGACCCCGAGGAACTCGTGATTGCAGAGGCCTTCGCCGATGAGGGCCCGACCTTGAAGCGCTTTCGGCCCCGCGCCCGCGGTCGCGCCAGCAAGATCAACAAACGCACGAGCCATATAACGATCGTGGTTTCAGATATGAATGAGGAGGTGAACTGAATGGGCCAGAAAGTACACCCCTATTCGTTCCGTCTTGGTGTGTCGACTGACTGGAAGTCGAAATGGTTCTCCGAGAAGGAGTACGCGGCTTTTGTCAACGAGGACTGGAAGATTCGCGACTACCTACGCGGGGAGTTGACCCGTGGAGCGGTGTCGAGAATCGACATCGAGCGCACCCGTGACCGGCTCATTGTCGACATCCACACAGCCCGCCCCGGTGTCGTCATCGGTCGTAAGGGCTCGGAGGCCGAGCGCCTCCGCAACGGTCTCGAGAAGATCACCGATCGTCGGATCAAACTGAACATCAACGAAGTGAAAGATCCAGATCTCGATGCCGCTCTTCTCGCCAGGGGTATCGCTGACCAGATCGAAAACAGGATCGCTTTCCGTCGTGCCATGAAGCGCGCAGTCGCCTCCGCCCTCAAAGCCGGCGCAGAAGGTGTTCGCGTCGAATCGAAAGGCCGTCTTGGTGGCTCCGATATGGGCCGTCGTGAGTGGTACCGCGAGGGTCGTGTACCGCTTCACACGCTGCGGGCCGACATCGACTACGGAACAGCGACAGCACGCACCACGGTTGGCGCCATCGGCGTCAAGGTGTGGGTATACAGGGGTGAGGTCGTCGATCGCGGTCGCGTCTCAGGCGAGCGGATTGCCGCAGAGGCCGATCTGGCCACCGGTGGTCCCGCCCGTCGCACTCAGAAGAGTCTGAAGTCTCGCGCCGAAGAAGCAGCAGGAGTGGGCTCAGGCAAGCCGCGTCTCATCGAAGCGGGTGGAGGCAAACGTCCCGTCGAGTCCGCCGGAAAGGAAACCGGGGGCCGGAAGTTGATCGAGGCCGGTGGTGGGCGACGCCCCACTGCTGCCGAGGCCAAGGTCCAATATGAGAGTGCCCAAGATGAGCAGACCGTCTCACAAGAAGCTGCCAGGGTTGCAGAGGGCGCCGACAAGGAGGCCATGGAGGCCAAAGGCCCCCCCGCGGCCGACGACACGTCGGCCGGTCCCCCCGCAGAGCAGGGGGACAAGGCACCTCCCTCGGCCGACGACACCTCGGCCGGTCCCCCCGCAGAGCCACGGGACACGAAGGACGAAGAGGAGTAGAGCGTCATGTTGATGCCCAAAAGGACCAAATATCGCAAGATGCATCGAGGACGCATGTCAGGAGTCGCCAAAGGCGGCACCACGGTCAATTTCGGTGAATATGGATTGCAGGCCCTCGAGCCTGCGTGGATCACCTCCCGTCAGATCGAGGCAAGTCGTGTTGCCATCACTCGTGCCGTCAAGCGTGGCGGGAAGGTTTGGATCACCATCTTCCCGGACAAACCAGTGACCCAGAAGCCCGCTGAAACCCGCATGGGCTCGGGCAAGGGAAACCCAGAGTTCTGGGTAGCCGTTGTGAAGCCGGGCCGGGTCATGTTCGAGCTTGCGGGTGTGTCCGAGGACATGGCCCGCGAGGCCATGCGCAAGGCGAGTCACAAACTTCCGATCAGAACCAGATTCGTGAGCAGGGAGGACACATGACCACCTCGGAAATCCGTGAGCTCACAACCGAAGAGTTGGTCGATGCCCTTGCCGAGGCGAAGGAGGAGAAATTCAACCTTCGTTTCCAGGTGGCCACAAACCAGCTCGATAACACCGCCCGCATCCGGACGGTCAAGACAGACATTGCGCGCATGCTCACTGTGATGCGAGAGCGCGAGCTAACGGCGCGGGCTTCAACCGGCGAACCGTCTGAAGCCCGTAAGGAGATTGCCTGATGGCTGAGAACGAAACCCGAAGTCGCCGGAAGGTACGGGTTGGCGTCGTTGTCTCGGATAGCCGTGACAAGACGATCACCGTCGAAGTGCCGAATCTGACTGCGCACCCCCGGTACGACAAGGTCGTCCG